>JAFSWJ010000344.1 GCA_017444545.1 Lachnospiraceae bacterium | reverse complement strand
CTGACCACAAGGTGTCCGGTGATGGACGCCTGGACAGCTATACCCGCCGTCTCACCGTCTCGGATCTCACCTATCATGATGATATCCGGGTCCTGTCGGAGTATCGAACGAAGGGCAGATGCAAAGGTGAGCTCTGCCTTCGGATTCACCTGAACCTGATTGATCCCGTTGATATTTGCCTCAACCGGGTCTTCGACAGTGATGATGTTTACTTCTTCCCTGTTCAGCTCAGACAGGGCAGTATAAAGGGTGGTTGATTTTCCGGATCCTGTCGGTCCCGTGACAAGTATGATGCCGTGGGGATTTCCGAATATATGATCAAACTGTTTCAATTCATGTTCATTCAGACCCAGATCCTTCTTTTCCCTCGAAAGAGCATTCTTTGAGGTGAGACGCATAACCACCTTTTCGCCGTACACCGTTGGCAGTATGGAAACACGGATATCAAATTCCTGTCCGTCTACCACCTGTGTCATACGTCCGTCCTGGGGTCTCCTTTTTTCGGAGATGTCCATTCCCGATATGATCTTGATCCTGGCCACGATTGCGGAAAGAAGGTCTGTCGCATAGATCAGTCTTTCGTACAGCGCACCGTCTATCCTGTATCTGACCCTGACACTCATCTCAAGCGGCTCTATATGGATATCGGAGGTCCTCTGGCGGACAGCCTGATCTACCATCTGTTTTACCAGGGAAACGATGGGGGAATTGTCTATCTCGGCATTGGCCTCTTCTCTTTCGGCTTCCTGCTCCCTTCTTTCGTTTGCCTTTTCCTCCGCATATTTATTTGCCACGTCCATAACGTCCGCGGTACCATATGCCCTGTCTATGGCGATGGCTACCTGACGTCTTGTTGCGACCACAGCCTCGATCTGCAATCCTGTGATCATTCCGAAATCATCGATGGCATCCATATCCATGGGATCGGACATTGCAAGCATCAGAACATTGGCATTTCCGGGATGATAAGCATATGGTATGGCATTGTGACGCCTCGCCAGATTTGACGGAACCATCTTGATGATGCTGTCATCAATCTTCATTCCGGTCAGGTCGACCTTTTCCAGATGAAGCTGGTTGCTCAACGCATCCGCTATCGCTTCTTCCGTGCAGATGTTGTTTTCGACCAGCACCTCTCCAAGCTTCTTGCCTGATCCCTTTTGCAGTTCAAGTCCCTTCTGGAGATCTTCCTCTGTGAGAACATCATACTTTACAAGCAGATCTCCCAGTCGCAGTTTTCTGCGGCCGTGCATTTTACCTCCAGCCATGTTTCACACTATCCTCCTGATGGATATCACGCTCCTGTAGAGCGCGTTTGATATCTTGATGCCGGTTGCCTGGGTTGATGCATGTACTATCTGTCCTCCCCCGAGATATATCCCGACATGTCCCGCATAACAGAATATATCACCCGGCTGTGCCTCTTCATAGGATACACCCCGTCCGTAAGCCGCCTGTGCTCCCGAATTTCTAGGTATGGAATAACCGAAATGCTTGTATACCGACATGGTAAAACCTGAACAGTCGCATCCGTCTGTCAGGGATGTGCCGCCGGGCACGTAGGGATTCCCGACAAACTGCCTGGCATAATTTGCTATCTCCTGGCCGGTACCTCCGGATACGGGCGCCTCTTCATGCTGCTTTTCTGATGGTTCTTCCCCCGACTCCTCCGGTGGTCCTTCCTCTTCCTGTTTCTTTTTTTCCTCAGCCTCTTTTTTCGCTTTTTCTTTTTTCTTTTTTTCCTCGGCTGCCTTTCTTGCCGCCTCTTTTTCAGCGGCCGCTATCTTTGCTATCTGGGCATTATCTTCATCAATCTTTTTCTGATAGGCTTTTGCCTTGCTCTTTGCTTCGGAAAGCTTTGCCGAAAAGTCCTCTACCGTCCGTCTCTGTTCCTCTATAACAGCGTTCAGATATTTTTCCTGCTCCTCGTATTCCTGATTGATCTCCTGGAGTTCGGCCATTTCTTCATCAAGACTTGCCTGCAGCTCAGCCACTTTTTCCTTGATCGCCTGATAGTTTTCAAGCAGAGCCCTGTCATATTCGTAAAGCTTTTCAGCGTACTCCGCTTTGTTTATGGCATCGGTCAGGCTCTCTGCCTTCAAAAGGATCTCCACGTAATCCGACGACGCATTGCCGTTTTCATACATATACCTGATCCTTGCACACATGGCCTTGTACTGCTTTCTTTCTTCCGCCTCTGCAGCCTCATAATCAATGCGGGCCTGTTCGATCTCGGCTTCTTTGTTTGCGATGTCCCCTTTTATGATCTCAACATTTGCAAGAAGTTCCACCAGCAGCGCCTGAGAAGCGTCAAGCCCTGCCTGTGCCTGTGATTTTTCATCCTCTATGCTGCTTATCTGCTCGTTTACCTGATTCAGCTTGTTCTCATTTTCCTTTTTGTCCTTGTTCAGTTCGTTTTTCGTCGCGGCAAACGCCGAAAAGCAGGACAGGAAAACCGTTATCAGGCTTATTAAGATGCAGAAGTTTTTTTTCATAATTCGCAGTTACCCGTCGTCCTCGGGAAGGGAAGCACATCTCTGATATTTTCCATACCGGTGATATACATGACCGCTCTCTCGAAACCAAGTCCGAATCCGGAATGCCTCACCGATCCGTATCTCCTCAGATCAAGATAAAACTCGTAATCCTTTGTATCCATCTGAAGCTCATTCATCCTGTGGAGGAGCTTGTCAAAATCTTCCTCTCTCTGTGAACCGCCTATTATCTCACCTATCCCGGGAACCAGACAGTCCATCGCCGCTACGGTCTTTCCGTCTTCATTTTCCTTCATGTAGAAGGCCTTGATATCCTTCGGATAATCGGTTACAAAGACAGGCTTTTTGAACTCGTGCTCCGTCAGGAACCTTTCGTGCTCTGTCTGCAGATCACAGCCCCAGCTCACCTTGTACTGGAATTTATCATTATTCTTTTCCAGTATCTTTACCGCATCCGTATAGGTCACGTGACCGAACTGCGAATTCAGGACATGGTCAAGTCTTTCGAGCAGTCCCTTGTCTACAAAGGAGTT
>JAFSWJ010000343.1 GCA_017444545.1 Lachnospiraceae bacterium | reverse complement strand
CCCTACCGGCAGATATCTCCAGATATGTTCGATCCATTCCCTGCTTCCTACCGTATGAGTGAGCTCGTAATAGCTCATGTCAAAGCGCATCAAAAGACCAAGCGCACTCGACGCCAGAACCGCAAGGATGTCATATGTGATAAGGCCCAGACGCCTTACAAAAAGCTGTCTGTTGTATATGATCCGTTTCATAATGATCCTCTGAATAAATCAACAAGATATTATACCATTATTAACGGATATACACAAGATATGGTGTGATAACAGGCCTTACCCGCTGTAACGGAAAACTCTTCCCCCGGGGCGGCTGTCAAGGTGTATAATCAAAGAAGAGAAAGGAGCAGTTTGCCATGAAAAACAGACCTGTCAGCTTACTATATCCTGCAAATGACGGATCCGATTACCGGGTTCTGACGGATACGGCCTGCCACGATCTGGGTCTTGACAGTCTGTGCGGACAGCTTTCCCAAAAGCCGAATGAAAGACTGATGCTCCTTTCGATCCTGAAGACCATGACTGCCTCGGAAAAGGTGGCGGAATACAGAGCGCAGGTCTTTGAGGATATTTTCCGTCTGCCCGATATGTGCACAAGGCTCCGGGAGCTGCTGGAACAGGTTCAGTTTCTGAATGATTACGGCAGCTTTCGCAGGGACCACGATGCCCGGGCGGGACTCTGGGAATTTCTCCACAGACTCAGTGAACTGAATGATTACATCAAATGTGTGGAGGCTGTACAGGAATGCCTGGAAGGATCGGATATCCGGTCGGAGGGCATGCTGGCTCTCAAAAACTTTGTCGAAACAGTCCACCGCGATTCTCATTTTGCCGAGCTGAAAAAAGATATCGAAAGCCTGAATGCGGATACGCAGGATCTGAAAAGTGTTACCGTGGGCATCAATCTGAACCCCAGCTTCGAGGTCAAAAGCGTAGGGATCATTTCCGTTAATAACAAAGAATTCAAAAACTCCGGGATCCTCGGGAATTTTGCGGATGCCGTAGCCGGTTCAGATCCCATTCGAGAGGGAAATGAATGGAAGGGAGAGATGCATTACCGACAGGTCACCAGGACCGTCGGAGAATTCCTGCCACAGGCAGAAAAGCTGGGCGGCTTCATGGCAGCGATGAGGACACCGATCTTTGGAGCGCCTATGGCGGCTACGATAGCCAATGTCCCAAACAACGACACCGGCGCTTATCTGACCCATTATCTGGACAAAGAGGTCAGCCAGCTTCTGTCTCATCTGACAAAAAAACTGGAACAGATCCTGGGCCGGTATATGTCTTTTTCCATCAGAAGCATAGTGGAGCTTATCCCGGAATTCTATTATTATGTGACCATGGCTGAATTTGTCAGAAAGCTTCAAAGTGAGGGATACGTTTTCTGCCGGCCAAAGGCTTCGGCACCGGAAAACGGAGTGAAAATGCGTGCACGGGGCATTTACAATCTGAAACTGGCTTTTTCACATGAGGTAACGGCATCTGATATGGTCCCCAATGATCTGGATTTTGACACGGAACATACGCTCTATCTTCTGACCGGTGCCAACCGCGGAGGCAAGACGACAATCACACAGGCTGTGGGACTTTGCTATGTGCTGGCCCAGGGCGGCATCAGCGTTCCGGGAGAAAGCTTCCGGTTCTGCCCTGTTGACTGCATCTATACACATTATCCCGCTGACGAGGACAAGACCATGGATCTGGGAAGACTGGGAGAGGAGTGCCGGCGTTTCAGGGATATCTACTGTGCCTGCACCAAAGACAGTCTGCTTTTGCTGAATGAGACCTTTTCCACGACGTCATTTGAAGAAGGGTATTATATCGCATCGGATGCTGTCAGGGCGATCCTGCAAAAAAATGTGCGCACTATCTACAATACGCACATGCACAAGCTGGCTTTTGAGGTTGAAAACCTGAATGAAGGGGCGCCGTACGGCAAAGCGGCATCTCTAGTGGCCGGAACAAATGGATTGAAAAGGTCTTTCAGGGTTGAAGTGGGGGCACCGGAGGGCAGGTCCTATGCCGATGATATCGCAGAAAAATACGGCGTGACCTTTGAAATGCTGACCGGAAAACAGCCGTGAAATATCCCTGTATCGCCCTGTTCCGCACTACTTTCCAAACATCCTCTTCATGAGACTGATCTGGTCCTCAAGGAGTTCTATCTGATCGGGATTCATACCATCAATAGAGCGCACGATCCGGTTTCTGATGTCATATTCGGAGTAGTCCTTGGAGGCCCCGTAGAGCAGTTCATCCGCCGACACGCTGAAATGATCGCAGATCGTCATATATTTTTTGAGGCTCAGAGAGTACTTCCCCCTCTCCACGTCGGAGATATACTGTCCGGTACATCCGATGATCCCCGCCATTTCCTCCTGGTTCATATGCCTCTCTTCACGAAACACCTTCAACAGTGCTCCTAACCTCTTTTTCTCATTTATATCAAGGGCATTTGTCACGCCCGTATTCTCTTTTTTGCTGCTTTTCACATCTCACCTCAACATCATCCGTATAATAAAACCGCCTGGCTAAAGCCCGTATTTTGCGGTCACTATACCCCCCCCCCGCGTTTTGT
>JAFSWJ010000342.1 GCA_017444545.1 Lachnospiraceae bacterium | reverse complement strand
TAGTATATCAGACGACGGATGAGCTTAGAACTGGACGAGCCGTGAACAAAACATATATGCTGATAACGCAAAGATGGTTAACATAAAAGTGGGACAGAGATACGTCCCCTGTCCCACAATTATTTAGAAGTATCTCTCAAGCAATCCCTGGAAGGCTTTGCCGTGTCTTGCCTCATCGCGTGCCATCTCATGAACCGTATCATGGATCGCATCAAGATTAAGCTCCTTTGCACGCTTTGCCAGATCAGTCTTTCCGGCCGTTGCGCCGTTTTCGGCATCAACTCTCATTTCAAGATTCTTCTTTGTGGAGTCGGTCAGGACTTCTCCGAGAAGCTCCGCAAATTTGGCTGCATGCTCGGCCTCCTCAAGCGCTGCCCTGTGATAATAATCACCGATCTCGGGATAACCCTCCCTGAAGGCCTGGCGGCTCATTGCCAGATACATGCCCACCTCTGAGCATTCTCCGTTGAAGTTGTTGCGAAGATCTGCGATGATATCCTCGGGAGCACCCTTTGCAACACCTACAACATGCTCTGCAGCCCACTCCATATCACCTGACTGTGCCGTGAATTTCTCTTTCGGAGCACCGCACTGGGGGCACTTTTCAGGGGGCTCGTCGCCTTCGTGTACATATCCGCAAACCTGACAAACGTATTTCATGATGACACCTTCCTTTCCTTCTCCGTTATTTGTTGTATTCCGCGAAAAACCTGCGGTTCCTATTATTCTCCGATAAAAGCAGGGGCAAGTCAACTCTTTTTTGATGTTGTGGTATACTATTATTTATGAAAATAGAGAACAAACTGAAGATCGCATTTATTATCATAATAGTGGTTGCCGCGTTCCTGATGACGGTGATGTTCTATACCGTCATCTGGGTGGAGATCAGTGCCCTGGAGGCGGAATACGGTATATCCATGCAGAACGAATCCCTGCTCAACGTCGCAAAGGTGATCATTCCTTCGCTTCAGGAGGATGGCACCGTGTCTCCGGTGATAGAGGATCTGTCGTATTTCAAGCCGTTTTTCAGGGTCATCATTATCAGGATGGTAGTTTCAGCCATACTGATACTCTCGGGGGTCGGGCTTTTGAGCGAGGGCTGGGTCAAAAACGCGATACTCAAGCCCGTCAAGGAGCTGACAGATGCAACAAACGGAATCAGGGAGGGAAACCTTGATGTGGAGGTCAGCATCCCCGAGCAGAGCGGACAGGAGATAGTGACCCTCGTTGAAAACTTCAACGACATGAGGAGGATCCTGAAGGAATCCCAGACAAAGATAGTTGAGGATGAGGAAGCAAACCGTGAGATGATCAGCAATATCTCGCACGACCTCAAGACACCCGTCACTTCCATAAAGGGCTATGCCGAAGGTATCATGGACGGAGTGGCGGATACGCCGGAAAAGCTGGACAGATATGTCAGAACGATCTACAGCAAGGCTAACGACCTGGACAGGCTCATAAACGAGCTGACCTTTTATTCCGGGATAAACGACAACAAGATCCCTTATTATTTCATAGACATCAGGATCTCTGATTATTTTGACGACTGGGTGAATGAGATAGCGGTGGATATGGAATCAAAAAACATTGAACTGAAATATGAGAACCGGATCAACAGTGCCGTCTGCATATCGGCCGATCCGGTTCAGCTGAAAAAAGTGGTGAACAATATCGTGGGGAATTCCGTGAAATACATGGACAAGGATCCCGGAAAGCTCAATATCCGGCTGTACGAGGACAAGGATTATGTTATGGTGGATATAGCCGATAACGGAAAAGGGATAGAGGCAAAGGATTTGCCCTATATATTTGAAAGGTTTTACCGGACAGACGCGTCCCGGAATTCGGCAAAGGGCGGTTCAGGGATAGGCCTTTCCATTGTTAAGAGGATAGTAGAGGATCACGGCGGCTCCATAAGCGCCGAAAGCGAACCCGGTCTTGGTACTGTGATGCATATCCAGTTCAGGATCACAACAGATGGCAAGGAGGATCAGGTATGAGTAACATTCTGATAATAGAGGATGAGGAAGCCATAGCCGAACTGGAAAAGGATTATCTTGAGCTGTCAGCTTTTAACGTGACAGTGGAAAACACCGGAAGCCGGGGCCTGCAGAGAGCCCTGAAGGAGGACTATGACCTGGTGATCTTAGATCTGATGCTCCCGGACATGGGAGGTTTTGAGGTCTGTGAAAAGATCAGAAATGCGAAAAATACTCCTGTGATAATAGTTTCCGCAAAAAAGGATGATATCGACAAGATCCGCGGACTCGGACTCGGGGCCGATGATTATATGACAAAACCCTTTTCTCCCAGCGAGCTTGTAGCAAGAGTAAAGGCCCATCTGTCCAGATACGAGAGACTGACTGCAGGCAGGACTGAAAGAAACGAGATCATAGAGATCAGGGGTCTGAAGATAGACAAAACAGCCAGACGGGTATGGGTCGCAGGCGAGGAAAAGATGTTTACCACAAAGGAATTTGATCTTCTGACCTTTCTTGCGCAGAATCCCAACCATGTATACTCAAAGGAGGAGCTTTTCAGGCATATCTGGGAGATGGAATCCGTGGGGGATATTGCAACTGTCACTGTTCACATTAAAAAGATCAGGGAAAAGATCGAGGAGGACACCTCGAATCCCAAGTATATAGAGACCATCTGGGGTGTGGGCTACCGCTTCAGGATTTAGACGACGATTCAGGGGGACGGTTCTCGATTCAGGGGGACGGTTCTCTGTTTCGTGAGGAACCAAAACAGAGAACC
>JAFSWJ010000341.1 GCA_017444545.1 Lachnospiraceae bacterium | reverse complement strand
TATCCCTTGCATGACCTTCAAAACCATCATTTCCAAAAACCGCAGGTGCTTCCCACGGAGAAAGATCCCGGTTCCAGTCGTCTACCTCAAACGCCAGGAGCAGAAAATCTTCTCCATACAATTCTTTGATCAAGGACACTTCGCTTTCCATCAACGGCAGATCATGCTCGCCCACAGCCTGTATCAGCACTCTGCGGGCATTTTTATTACCATGGGACAGGGGACGTTTCTCCGTCCCACTTTTATGTAAACTAATCAAATCACAGAATTCCTCACATTTTATCATATTTTAATTAACATAATTGTGGGACAGAGAAACGTCCCCTGTCCCACCCTGTTCCGCACGTCCTACTACAGATTCAGCCCCTTTGCTTCGTCGCATCCAAGGATCAGGTTCATACATTGGACTGCCGCTCCCGATGCGCCCTTGCCCAGGTTATCAAACCGGCTTGCAATAACGATGCGCTCATCATTGCCTGTGACAAAGATCTCCATTCCGTCCCATCCGGAACAGGCATCGGAAAACAGCACGCCGCCTTCCTCCACGTCGGCTCCGAAGGGCATAACCTTCATAAACTTCTTTCCCTCATAATATTCCGCAAAAAGATCCCGAAGTTCCCGCACCGTCAGGTTCTTATTAAGCATAGATGCATAAAGCGGCATCTGGACTGTCATTCCGCTGTAATAGTTTGTGGTAAACGGCAGAAACAGCGGTTCCTTTGAAAGGCCGCAGACCGCCTTCATCTCCTTCAGATGCTTGTGCTGCTGGCCCCAGGCGTACATCCTGGCAGAATCAAATTTCTTTTCGCGCCCTTCTTCCTCGTAGGCTGCGATCAGTTTCTTGCCTCCTCCGCTGTAGCCGGATGCAGCAAACACCGATATGGGATAATCAGGCGGCATCACACCCTCCTTTATGAGCGGATATGCAAGCGCAATAAACCCGCTGGCATAGCACCCCGGAACTGCTATGCGCTTTCCGTTGATGATGGCCTGCCTGTGTTCATCGGAAAGTTCCGGAAAACCGTAGGCCCAGCCCGGCTCGGTTCGGTGTGCGGTGGATGTGTCCAGGATGACGGTGGTATCATTTTCCACATACGAGACCGCCTCCATCGCCGCATCGTCGGGCAGACACAAAAAAGTGATATCTGACTCGTTGATCATCCTTCTGATCTCTGAAGGATCCTTGCGCTTTTCCTCATCTATATGAAGAACCTCGATATCATCCCTGCCCTCAAACCTTTCGTTTATCCGAAGTCCGGTGGTCCCGGCACTCCCGTCTATAAATACCTTTTTCATCTGTTTCTCCTTTATTAAAGACTGTTTACACTCTATACAATCCTGCCGGGCTTTTCAAGTCCTGCACATATCCCACACGGAACAGGGTGGGACAGGGGACGTTTCTCTGTCCCACTTTTACACAAACCATTCAAATCATTTTGGGACAGGGGACGTTTCTCTGTCCCACTTTTATGTAACCCATTCAACACATCATATTTCTCATCAATCAACGCTAAAATGCTTAACATAACTTTGGGACAGAGATACGTCCCCTGTCCCACCCGTCCCCTGTCCCACCACTTTATTCATCTGTTTTCGGTGTCTTTGAAAAGAACCATCTGGCCATGAGTATCGCAAAGGGGAACGACAGCAGATACGACAAAGGCTGTGCCTCCTCGACGCCGTACAGTCCACGTAACGACGGAAGTATGAATAATAAGGGAATGAGGAGCACTCCGCCGCGCAGAGATGAAAGGATCGTTGCCGGCAGTTTCTTTCCGCTCGACTGCATCAGCATCTCTGTGACCATGAGGTAAGGCAGGAAAAGCTGGGCGACGCACTGGAGGCGAAGCGCCCTTGTTCCTATTATGATGACCTGCGGATCATCCCGGAATATCTTTATCAGTCCTCCGGAAAAGATCATGGCAAACACGGTCAGGACAGCAAGTACGATCTCTGCCATGATGACAGTGAACCAATAGGCATCACGCTGTCTTTTGTATTTGTGAGCGCCGTAGTTAAAGGCGCATACCGGCTGAAAGCCCTGCCCGATGCCAAGCGCGATGGCAAAAAGAAAAAATGAAACCCTGGTCACGATGGTCATGGCGGAAACACCCGCATCCGCAGCATACTGAGCCGCCTTGAAATTGATCATTATCGTCGCAAAGCTTCCCAGACCCTGCCGCAGAAGAGACGGAAATCCGATCTCGATGATCTCGATGAGGAGACCTCCTTTGAGAGTGATATTTGAAAACGCCAGCTTCGACTGGGTCTTTCCGGAAAGAAACATGAAAAGCAGCAGCAGGAAGCTGATGACCTGCGAGATCGCGGTGGAAAGCCCCGCTCCGGCTATCCCCATGTTTAATCCGAAGATGAAAAGCGCATCTCCGCCTATGTTCAGGATCCCTCCGGAAAGCAGACCTATCATGCCAAGCTTCGCCCTGCCCTCGTAGCGGAGCAAATTATTTAATGTAAAGCTCGACGAACAGAACGGTCCCACCAGCATAATATATTTCAGATAATCCTTTGCGTAGGGTGCGATGGTATCGGTGCTGCCAAGGAGCCTGATGAGCCTGTCCTCAAAAACGAACCCAAAAACCGCGATGACCGCTCCGCAGCAAAACGAAGCGGCAAAGCCGGTCGATGCGCTCCGGCTTGCCGCATCCGTATCCTTTGCGCCAAGTTTTCTTGAAAGCAGGCTTCCTCCGCCCTGGCCGAACATGAAACCAAAGGCCTGCAGTATCGACATAAATCCGAAAACAACTCCCACCGCGCCGCTGGCTGAGGTCCCCAAAGTCCCCACAAAGGCGGTATCGACGAGATTGTAAATGGTGGTCGCCATCATGCTCAGTATCGTCGGGATAGCAAGCAGCAGCACCAGCCTGTACACGGGAGTCGTTGTCATCTTTTTGAATTGTGCTTCAGCATTCTTCCCCATAAAAACAGTTATACCACACCCCCGGCAAAAAAGAAAAAATGTGACAAAATTATTGAAGCTTTACGGGATCCCAGCCCGGATCCTGATATGCACTGATGTTCAGTCCGTTGTCTTCAACATATCTTTTGATCGTTTCCTTCCTCGCCTTTTCCCTTGCCTCATCATCCGATGACAGCTTTTCAAACTTCTCATATCTGTCGCCAAAGATCTTTTTTGCACTGGGAGTATAATCAGAACCATCCGCAACCCGGTCAAAGGATATGACGGAAGCCGTGCCGTCTTTATTATCCTTCACATGAAAGAGCCCCGGATACGCACCGCCCGATGACATCTTCAGGATATCCCCGTCGGCATCATAATTCCACACGGAAAAATATCCCCATACCTTCACATCCTCCGGATCTGTGTCATCCCGGTCAACCAGATCGAGTCCCGGGATGGAAACCCCCGCAGGCTCATAGTCCTGCGAGATCTCATTTGTCATGTAATCGCTTATCGCCGAAAGAACAGCATCATCCTCCGGATACTCATACCTCGGAAGCTCTGCCGCCCCGCCGCCGATGATGTCAAAAAACAGGACGCTCTCCTCATCAAGCTCTCCGAACATCCTTTCAAAAGCAGCCTCGGCCTCGGAAGCATCATGGTCCGCAAAAGCGGAGTCTCCGGTCCTGTAGTAGTATGATGCATCCCCGTTCTCATTATACTGTACGTACACCTCCTCGGACACATCCAGCCTGTCCCCCTTTATCGTGTACTTGATCATGAAATGATTGCCGCCCACATAGAGCAGGCCATCCTTCACGGTCAGCGGATACGCCGTCCCGCCTGCCTCCACATAGTCCATATATGCAGGTCCCTCATCCGTATAATAAAAGATCTCCGCATCTATGGCCGCATTTTTCCCGGGTTCATACTCGTAGGTCTGATCAGCGACCAGCAAAACATCCTGATCCCCGATCCTGGCATTGACGTAGCCTTTGCCTTTATTCTCCTCTCTGTCAAGCATTTGTGTGAAGGTCTCGCATCCTTCATATACCGTAGTCACCTGATGCTCCTCCGGAGTGTAGACCTCCTTTGCGTCAAATGAAGCCGCATCATATGCGGCGGTTGGCTCCTTCGCAGGCTCCTCTGCTGCCGGCTTCTCTGCTGCAGGCTCCTCTGCAGGCTTCTGCGTTTCAGACTGAGTTTCCGTGCCGCCGGATCTGTTTCCTCCGCATCCTGCCAGCAGCACAGCTGCCATCATCGCCGCGGTTACAATACACATTATCTTCTTTTTCATCTTCCTGCCTCCTCATTACACATTTAATAGATTATACCACTAAATCAACGGAACGTCACAGAGGGACGGTTCTATGTGACGCCTGATTTCATCAGCGTTTCACGCCCTGAAAAACAAAACCCGTCACAGAGAACCGTCCCTCTGATACATACCTGTTATCTATTTCAGATCATCTATGAACTCCTGCAGTTTTTCCTTTTTCACATGCTGCATCACCACGATATGTGAAAGCTCTCCTCCCAGCCTGTCATCAAAGTCGGGTGCCAGATCATACTTCTTTACGACATCCACCGGCGGGCGCCTGAAATACACCGTATTCGACATGGGCTCAAGCCACACCGGCCAGCCGATCTTTTCAAGCTCTTCTTTAAGCCACTCTGCCACCTCAAGCATCCCCGACGAGTATTCCTCAAACTCCTCTTTGCTCGTATGATTGATGATCCACCACAGCTTCAGCGGCGACACGGCCGAGCGCGAGCAGCTTATCATGGGCATGTCCGCATTGAGATATGAAACCTCCACCGGATTCTGATTTTTCCTGACTTCCATAGATGTAATAAAAACGCCGGCGGGTTCATCCGTCCCGAAGAACTTGTGACCGCTGATGGCTATGGAATCAAAGGGGTGGACGTTTGTATTAACAAAATCCCTGTACTTTGTATGCGGCAGATATCCGCCGAAGAGAGCGGCATCCATGTGACGGTAGACCGTGATGTCAGGATACTTTTCAAGCACCGCATTGAGGGCATCCTGATCATCACACCCTCCCTTGAAGGTTGTGCCGAGGGCATAGACCACAAGGGCCGGCCTGTCCTTTACAAGAGCCTTTTCAAACTCCTCCACGATCATTCGCCCGTGCACATCCGAAGGGATCACCCGAAGATCCAGATTTTGAAGATCCGCAAGCCGCTTGCTGGAATAATGCGCCGCATCCGACACATACATGACAGGCTTTTTGCCCGTCTTTTTTTCAAGATATTTTGAGCCGAAATATATGCCGTGGTTATTGCCGTCTGTGCCGCTGAAGGTCACCATCCCCCAGACATTATCCTGTTCAAATCCATAGAGCGACGCAAAATACTGCACGACCTCCCGTTCAAACTCAAATGTATTCGGGATCGTATGCTCCTGACCGTCAAAGGGATCGCCCGCATTGTTGAGCATGTTCAGGTTCATACCGCTTCCCCACAGCCATCTGTAAAATCCGATCAGAAGACTTTTTCTGTTTATGGGATAACCGAAATCCCGTGATTTTTTCGATATTATGGATGCCATGAAATCATCGAGTCTCGCCTCACTAAGATCGATACCGTTGTTGTTGTCAGCATTCATTTTCATCACCTCTCATGTGGGACAGGGCATGGGACAGGGGACGTTTCTCTGTCCCAGTTTTATGTCAACCAAAACAACCCGTATCCCGCAAAAATACCACTATAACACAAATTTACATAAATGTGGGACAGAGATACGTCCCCTGTCCCACCCTGTCCCACAACAATAACATCAGTAGTTTTCCGCCTTGACCTGGAAGTAGCTCTGGGGATGATTGCAGACCGGGCAGGTCTCGGGTGCCTTTGGCCCCACCACGATATGTCCGCAGTTTGCGCATTGCCAGATCATGTCACCGTCTCTGGAGAAAACGATCCCGTCCTCTATATTTTTGAGCAGCTTTCTGTAACGCTCCTCATGCTCCTTTTCGATGGCTGCCACCTGCTCAAAGATCTCGGCAATGTCATCAAATCCCTCCTCGCGCGCTGTTTTGGCAAACGAAGGGTACATCTCCTTCCATTCATGAGCCTCGCCGTCAGCGGCATCTTTGAGGTTCTGCACCGTATCGCCGATTCCGCAGAGGATCTTGTACCAGAGCTTTGCGTGCTCCTTTTCATTCTCCGCGGTCTCAAGAAACAGATTGCTTATCTGCACGTAGCCGTCCTTTTTAGCCTTTGATGCAAAGTATGTGTATTTATTACGCGCCTGAGATTCACCTGCAAAAGCCTCCTGCAGATTCTTTTCGGTCTGTGTTCCCTTAAGCTTCGGATTCCTGTCAAGATTTGCCATATCTTTTCTCCTTTCAAATAATAAAAACCTGTTCCGGTTGGTTTTTATTATAATAAAAAAAATCACAGTCGAACAGACACCACTTCAAAAAAATCGGTTGACATAAAAATGGGACAGAGATACGTCCCCTGTCCCAAAAATCGTTTGACATAAAATTGGGACAGAGAAACGTCCCCTGTCCCACACATGTGTTATTATATTGATCCTTTATAGTCCACCGGTTTTACCACTATTTTAAATGTCACGGTTTTTTTGCCGGCATAGGCGCCGATGCCCTGAAGTGTCACCTTTGCGGTGCCCTTCTTTATGTTGTTTGAATAGCTCCTTACCCTGAAATCCTTTCCCGGAACAAGAACCGTCGAACCCGACCGGAGCACTCCCGCAAGATCCTCGTTTGAAAGCTTAATGGCCTTTCCTGTGTAGATCCGGTCACCGATCTTTCCTGCAGTCTTTGCTTTTGCCAGATTTGCAGATACAACCCCGGTATACCGGAAGGAAACCATCACTTCCTCATCCTTATAATTTCCCCTGCCCTTCAGGGTCACAAAAACCTCTCCCCTTTCATCGGTATTCCCGGCAGCCTGATCATCCGCCTTTACGACAGAAAAATCAGTCCCGGACTTCAGCTTCTTTCCGTCAAGATCAGTTACCGTCACGGAAGGCTTCTTCAGTTTCTTTCTGGAAACAAACTGGTCAGCCACGGCGATATTTTCGACAAGCGCCGCCAGACTCTGCTTCTCCACTGCAAATTTCAGGTCCACGGTCCCTTTGTAATTTCCCTTGCCCTTCACCTTTACCATTGCAGTCTTTTCACCGTTCGTCACAGACTTGTTCTTCGAATACGAAAGGGTATAATCAACGCCCTCCTTCAGCCGGACACCTCTTTCCCTGTCGTAAACCATGACAGCGGGCCTTGCGCCGCCCTTTGCAAAAAGTACGCTTTCACTGTATGAAAACTCAAACCCTGCTCCTTCCTTCAGCTCTCTCTTTCCGCTGATCTTGAAAGTAGAAGTTTTGCTGCCCGCGATCCCTTTGGCATTGCCGCTTACGGCCTCAAAGATCACTGTCGCAGTCCCGGGCTCGGTATTTTCATAGATGCCAACCCTCTCGAAGTCCGTGCCCTCCTTCAGCTCCTTTCCGTCAAGAGTCAGCGTGTATTCCGGCACAATGGCCTTTCCGGTATATCCATAGTGCTTTTTGTCATAATTCACCTTCGCATTTGAAAGCAGCCTGCTCTTGTCCGTCAGCATAATAAGTGCCTCTGCCCTTCCGGTGAAATCAGCATTCCCTCTCTTCGGGATAATAAAAGCTTTGTATACTCCCGCATCCTTCACCTCGGAAGGCTCATAGGAAACGTCATAATACTTACTGTTCAGAGTCTTTCCGGTCAAAGCCCAGGTCAGCACCGGCACAGGCTTTTGCGCTTTTTTACCGGCCACGGCTCCAAGCTCGTGCGCTATGATATCCTTTCCGAACACCGCAGGCTTTATCTCAAACCCGGCAGTCTCCGGCTTTTCGGACTTATAGCTGCCCTTGAACTTTATGGTTATCTCCGCCTTTCCGACGTCCTTATTATCCTTGTAGGAAACGGTATAATCGGTCTTTTCGGCAAGCCTTCTCGAACCGTCATAGACATGGAAGGAGGGCCTGATGGCGGCACCGGTATATGTATAGGCTTTTTCAAGTCCGTCTATCCAGACTACGGATCTAACGGTCTCCTTGCCGCTTTCCGGATCCTTTACCACTTCCTCCACCTGAGTTCCGCTGACTGAAATGATGGTGACTTCATTTCCGGATGCATCCTTTTTTTCTTCCTTTATAAATTCAGGCCCCTCTTCATCCTGCTTTGCAGGCTCACTTCCCCCGCCTGATCCTTTGATCACAAAAGACTTTGAAAGAGACAGGATATATCTGCCCCTGCCCTTGACAGTAACACTGCCGGTTCCGGCGCCGGTATTGTTTTTGTACTCCACGCTGTAGCAGCCTGGATAGAGAATGCCGTCTGCATTGCTGACGGTGATCTCGGGCTCCACGGAATTTCCGGTCCAGGTCTGCTCCGGGATGTCGAGGATCTCATAGCCCTTGTCCGACAGGTCCTCGCGGTAGTCGCAGATTAAATTGGCAGAGAGCATCTCCCCCGTGTCTTCAACCATATTATAATCAAGGAGAGTCAACGAGCCGAACTGCCTATCATACATGCCAATCAAATCCTGCCTGGCTTCCTCTGTTTCAGGATCTTTCCATTCTGCTCCCATTATAGGGAACATTGCTTTCATTATCTCAAGCTTCCCTTCATCGCCTATGTTCCTGAAGCTGTCCTCAAGAGCCTGCCATTCCTCTTTACTGCCCGGGAAATAAACATCTTTAACCTCTGCCGCCATAAACAGGAAAGGCATCAGATGGTCTTTATCAAGGTTTTTGGGCAGGATCACCTTACCGGCACTGC
>JAFSWJ010000340.1 GCA_017444545.1 Lachnospiraceae bacterium | reverse complement strand
CCATACATAATGCCCGTCCTTGTGCCTGATACGATATTCCATGTCAAACACGGTCTGACCCGAGGAATCCGCCATCTGCTTTGCCATCGCCGCAGAAGCCCCCGGCACATCATCCGGATGGATCTTTGTGATCCAGGATTCCATGATATCCGGAAACTCACCGCTTCCCGGAGCATATCCCAGGATCTTTTTGAACTGGTCGGAATAGACCATGGGTGAATTGACATCATCTATGGCATATTTTGTCAGGTCCATGCTCCAGCTTCCCTCAAGCATCATCCTGTCAACAGCCTGCTGTCTCCTCCTGTCATGTTCAAAGATTTCATGAGTCCGGATCTGCTCCTGTATATCCTTGAAGGTACCGATGAAAACTTCAGGTGTTCCGTCCTTGCGCCTTAAGCACTCGCCGGCCGCATGAAACATATGATATTCACCGTTTTTCATCATCAGTCTGTAATCAACATCATACTTTGCATTTTTGTCCGCCACGGCTTTTCCGAAGCAGTCAAAGACCTTTTCCATATCATCCGGATGGATGATCTTTGGAAGAAAATCAAAGCTGTCCGGCATTTCGGTCTTTGAATAACCAAGAGTCCTTCTCATCTCGTCGGTAAACCGGACCCCCTGCTGTCCTCCCTTTTCATCAAAATAAGCTATCCATATTGCAAGATGGGTCGAGACATTGATCGACTCGAGCATCCTGTAGTACTTCTCTGCCTCAGCGCTTTTTTTTGCAAGTTCAGCCTCCAGTCTGCCGATTCCCTCTTTTTCAGCCTCGATCAGAGCATTTTTCTTTTTTCCGAAAATCATATGTTCCCCCTTTCAATACCTTCGTACCCAAAAAAATATAGCAAACAGAATCTGCGATTCTGTTTACTATATTAACATGTCAGCATGTACTTGTATAGTGACGGGGCTTTCATCCCTTCAGCAACGGTATGCCGGCAGTTACCCGCATGCTCACTCGGTCTCACACTTTGAAAGAGCCAGCGTGCCTGTCCTTGCGGTCTCCACTATGGACACCTGCGAAAGAAGCTTTATCATCATACGTGTGCGCTCCGGGCGGTCACATATCTGGATGATCATGAGATTTTGTGACATATCGACGATCTGTGCCTTCATGGCATCGCAGATTTCCATGATCTCTCTTCGGTTTGATTTGTTGTATTTGACCTTGAGCAGCATGAGTTCCCGGCTGATACTCATATCCTCGTCAAAGGTCTTCACCTTGATGACATCAAGCTTTTTGTTTAGCTGCTTTTCTATCTGCTCGATAGTGCGCGCATCTCCGCTTGAGACGATGGTCATCACGGAAACATTCGGGTCATCTGTTTCACCCACCGCAAGAGACTCTATATTGAAGCATCTCCTCGCAAAAAGTCCCGAAACCTTTGAGAGAACTCCCGACCGGTTTTCCACAAGGACTGAATAAATTTTCTTCATTATGTTTCTTCCTCCCGTTCTATCTGTCAATCAGGGGACGGTTCTCTGATTGAGATTTATTTACTTGCATATTTCACCGTATCTTCCGGATCTATCACAACCTCCATGAGCGCTGCGTTTTTGTCCTTCAGAAAGGCCTTTGCGCTCTTCTCGATGTCCTTATTATCATCCAGCCTGTAATAGCTCATATCATAGGCCTTTGCAAGATATTCAAGGTGAGGATGATCGGGCAGATCCACCATCTCATATCTGTCGTTCAAGTTAAAGTGCTGGTATTCCCTGACAAGTCCCAGATAATTGTTCTTTAATACGACAACCTTTACCGGCAGCTTTTCCTGCATGGCGGTAGCCAGCTCGCACATGGCCATCTGGAAGCCTCCGTCTCCGGACACCGCCACTACCTGCCTCTTCGGATCTGCCTTTTTTGCTCCTATTGCCGCAGGCAGGGCATAGCCCATGGTTCCCATGCCACCTGTGGTAAAGAACCTGCCTTTTTTGACGATGGCATTTCTGCAGGACCAGATCTGATTCTGTCCTACGTCGGCGACATAGATGGCATTGTCCTCCATAAGCTTTGTCATGGTTTCAATGAATTCCGCGGGATCAACATTTCTGTCAGGCTTTTTCCTGCCTCCCGGAAGCTTCCTGTATTCCTTGAGAGCTTTAACCCAGTCTCCGGTATCGATATCAAATTCGATCCCCTCCAGATCCTTTAGGATATTCTTTGCATCCCCGACTATGGGTATGGTAGGACCGACATTCTTTCCTATCTCCGCAGGGTCCACATCTATATGGACCAGAACCTTGTTTTCCATAATAAGGTCAGGCTGCTTGACCGCGCGATCCGCAACCCTTGCACCTATCATCATGAGCATATCGCATTCACTCATAGCCCGGGTTGCCTGGATACAGCCGTTGTTTCCGATCATGCCGAAATTCAGTTCGTGCTCTGTCGGCAGGACGCCTATCCCCATCATAGTTGTCACAAGAGGTATTTTGTGCTTTTCAACAAATTTCTTTAATTCGCTCTGTGCATCGGCAAGGAAAATACCGCCTCCCGCACAGATAAGCGGTCTTTGAGCCTTTGAAAGTGCCGCTACAGCTTTTTTTATCTGCTGTATGTGTCCCTTGACCGTAGGTTTGTAGGTCCGAAGTGACAGCTCTGCGGGATAGGAAAAGGTCGAAACCGAAGCCTTTTGGATATCCATGGGGACATCGATGAGGACCGGCCCTCTCCTTCCGGTATTTGCTATATGAAAGGCCTCCTTGAAGACCCTTGGTATGTCACGCACATCCTTTACAAGGTAGCTGTATTTGACAAAGCTTTCGGCAGCTCCCGTGACATCTGCCTCCTGAAAGACGTCCGACCCCAGCTGATCCGTTTCCACCTGTCCGCTGATACAGACCATGGGTATGGAATCCGCATAGGCTGTCGCTATCCCTGTAAGCAGATTTGTAGCACCGGGACCGCTTGTCACCGCACAGACTCCCACCTTTTTCGTGGTCCTGGCATAGCCTGAAGCGGCATGTCCCGCATTTTGCTCACTCCGTACCAGGACCATGTCGATATCCGTGTTTGACATAGCGTCAAAAAACGGACAGATCGCCACTCCGGGGTACCCAAAGATCACCTTCACATCTTCCTTTTCGAGGCATTTAGCCATCACATCAGCACCGGTCATTTTCTTTTCCTCCAAAATAATCTTCTACATCAATCAGAGAACCGTCCCCTGATCGACATCTCCACCTTATGCGTGAAACAGAACTTCAATTAAAGGAACATCTATTTCCCATCTACATATCCAAATACCATCCGTAGCTTTAATAATAAATGCTTCAAATTTGACGGGGAGGTCTGACCAAAACCGATATCTGTTATCACTTGTCCACTTCACAGAATCATCAGCAACATCAATTTTCTTCTTAAATCCCCCTTTGTTGTAGTCTTCCATGGGATTAGTAAAATCAGTAACATCCTGTATATCGGAAAAGAATAATATATATCTTATTTCAGAATACCCCAAATCCCTCCCTCCCGGAATGTTCATACAAATACAGGTTTTATTGTCTTTTTCTCTATAATCGGATTGCTCTTGTGATTTATCGTCCGAATTATCATATCTGTTAATATAAATATAGTTCACATAGCCTTGATTAAATATAATATTAAGAACTCTGCGATCCTCTTCACTTGTTTCATAGACATCGTCCAAATCTGTGTACTCTCTTTCTCTCGTGTCATATATGTGAATTTTGCCGTTCTCACTTACTGACATACTGTAATAATCATCTACAAGTACACATGATGCTATATCGGCTGCATATAAAAGACTTTTTTGATT
>JAFSWJ010000339.1 GCA_017444545.1 Lachnospiraceae bacterium | reverse complement strand
CCCCCGTATCGTCGGTTGAAGCGTTGTTTACAAGGACGATACTGTCAAGGGCACGGTACCCGTATATCTTTGAAACAAGTTCAAAGGTACGCTCTCCGTCATTATATGTTAGAATGATAAGTGATGTTTTCATAATATAAGATTATAGAAAAAATCAGGCGGTTCGGCAACGTTTTTTGACGGGCAGCCTGCCGGGATCAAAACAGTGGACACCCCGGCGGTGTTTTTGTTATGATTACTGTTGTGTGATGCGGAAATGAAAGGGGTTTCTGGTTTGTTAAAGCGGAAGTTGTCCGAAATATCGTCCTGCCTGTACAGGACTTTTGTCTATCCTTTCAGGCGGATCGGTATGGAGATATCAAAAAAGAGCATAATGCTGCCGAAGAGTTATGTCAGGGGTACGAAACTCGGAGGCAGAAATTACATTGGTAAGAATACCACTCTCAAAAACTGTTCCCTGGGATTCGGGTCCTATGTGAACAACGGCAGTGATCTGACGGATGCTGATATAGGAAAGTATACGAGCATCGGTGCGGATGTAAAGACGGTGATCGGAAAGCATCCTGTGGAAAAGCAGGTTGCCATGCATCCGGCCTTCACGTCAGCAAAGGATACTGTGGGCTTTTCCTATGTGAAGGAGACGACCTTTGATCCTTCCTCAAAAAGGACGGAGATCGGAAATGATGTCTGGATCGGAAACAGTGTCCTGATCATGGGAGGCGTGAAGATCGCGGATGGATCGGTCATAGGGGCAGGCTCGGTAGTGACAAAGGATACAGAGCCCTACAGCATAAACGCGGGAGTCCCGGCAAAGCCGCTCCGGAGCAGATTTGACAGGGATACCATTGAAAAGCTTGAAAGATCAAAATGGTGGGATAGGGATGAAGACTGGATCAGGAACAATATAGAGCTTTTCGGGGACGTCGAGGTGTTTTTGAATGACGGGAAATGATCTGACAGTCGTAATACCAAATTTCAACAAATCGGGTTATATCGGGGAATGCGTCAGAAGCATAGAAGGACAGACGGTCAGACCCGGAAGGATACTGATAATAGACGATGCTTCAACCGACGGCTCAAGGGAGATCATTGATGGTCTTTGTGAGGAATATGATAATATTAAGACGTGCTTCCTGCCGGAAAACAAAGGAGTAAGTGCTGCAAGAAACAAAGGGCTGTCGCTCGTGGAGACACCGTTTGTTACTTTCATCGATGCGGATGATATTTATTATGAGCAGGGGAAACTTGAAAGGGAGATCGCGCTCATAAATGAATTCGGAGAGGATTCCGTTGCCTATTCCGTGACAGCCGTGCTTCCAAAGGATGGTAATGTTACTGTTTCAAGGCTGAAGAAGCGTTCTTATTATTTGAAGGGGAATATCCGGTTTTCTCTGCTGACCATGAGAAAATGGGATTCCGTGATGAGGGATTATATCGTCAGTACAAAGGCCTTGAGGGATGCCGGAGGATATGTTGAGGACCACAGCCTTTTTGAGGATTATGAGCTTTTACTGAAGCTATCGGAAAAACACAGATTTTATTGTACGGGAAGCTTCGGAACGGGCTACCGCGAAGGCAACGGCATCTCAAGGATGAGGGAAAAGGAACATGACAGGATCAGAAATGAGATGGTCCGTGCGGCACTTCAAAATGACGGGAAGATCTGCAGAGTGGCGGTGCTTTTTGTGAAGGCATTGTATACGGCAAAGAGAAAAACAAAGGATCTGATCAGGAAAAAACTGTTGAACAGGGGTTGAAACCGGTTTGAAAAAGATATTCAGCGAAATTTCATACATATTTGACAGGAAGCAGAAAAGAGTCATGGTGCTGCTTCTTTGTGCCATCTTCATCGGGGCTTTGTTTGAACTTTTGGGTGTTTCGCTCATCATGCCCTTGATCCAGGTCATATCGACGCCGGAGATGATAGAGGAAAACAGGTATCTGTCCTTTGTCTACAGGACCTTTGGCATGACAGACAGCAGTTCCTTTTTTGTATTTCTGGCATCGGTGATAATCGCGGTCTATGTGTTCAAAAATGCCTACCTGATCGTGATGTACCACTTCCAGTATTCTTTCATCTACAACAACCAGCTGAAGGTTGCGGGAAGGCTTGTGGACTGCTATCTGAAAAAGCCCTATACCTATCATCTGAACAATAATACCTCGAACATGATCAGAAATATCATGCTTGATACGGAAAGGCTGTTCCAGCTCATACTGTCTGTATTAAACTGCCTCAGTGAAGCTCTGCTGTGTATCCTGCTGGGACTTTTCATGGTGATAAACGACCCGTTCATGACCATCACACTCGCCGCCCTGCTGATCCTTTGCATGGGATGCTACAGGCTTTTCACAAAGAAAAGGGTGAATGAATACGGCAGGATAAACCAGGTCTATGACGGCAGGATGCACCAGTCGATAAACCAGGCTCTGGGCGCTGTAAAGGATATCAAGATCCTGCACAGGGAAAAGTATTTTGTGGACAGGTTTGTGGAGAGCGGAGAAAAAAAGATGGATGCTCTCATCAACACCAACTTTTTCGGGACAGTGCCAAGGTATCTCATAGAGACGGTATGCGTGGGCGGGATTATACTCGTTCTTATTATCAAGCTGAAGACCGGAACGGATCTGGCAAGGATTCTGCCGATGCTCGGATCCTTTGCGGTGGCGGCCTTCAAGCTGATGCCCTCTGCGGGAAAGATAAGCAACTACGCAAATCTCATTTCGTTTCTGACTCCCTCCATCGATCTGATCTACAACGATATAAAGGAGACCGAGGATATGATCGAAAAGGAGGTAAAGGACAGGGGAGAGCTGTCTGACAGCGACATAGACGCAGCCTCCATCAGGGTCGAGGATATTGAATACTCCTATCCGGGATTTGACGAAAAGGTTCTTGAAGGTGCGGATTTTGAGATACCTCTGGGCGCTTCGGTGGGTCTTGTCGGCGCAAGCGGTGCGGGAAAATCCACCCTTGCGGATGTCATTCTGGGCATCCTTTTCCCCGTGAAGGGAAGGGTTATGTACGGAAAGATGAATGTGCATGATTATCCCCTGAAATGGTCGGAAAAGCTGGCCTATATCCCTCAGGCGATCTTTCTTGCAGATGAGAGCATACGGGATAACGTGGCCTTTGGAATAAAGGAAGAGGAGATAGATGATGAAAAGGTCTGGGCGGCTCTTGATGAGGCTCAGCTTTTGGATTTTGTGCGTGAGCTTCCCGATGGGCTTGATACGCCGGTGGGAGAGCGTGGAGTGAGGCTTTCCGGCGGACAGAGACAGAGGATCGGCATAGCCAGAGCTCTCTATGATGATC
Source organism: Lachnospiraceae bacterium (assembly GCA_017444545.1). Lineage (GTDB taxonomy): Bacteria > Bacillota > Clostridia > Lachnospirales > Lachnospiraceae > NK4A144. Next base: position 497 of record JAFSWJ010000339.1, on the reverse strand, counting down.
CGGAGATACTGGTGCTTGACGAGGCCACATCCGCTCTTGACAGCGAGACGGAAAGCGCCGTCATGGAAGCGATAGACAGTCTGATGGGCAGGAAGACTCTCATAATAATAGCTCACAGGCTCACGACGATACGCAACTGCCAGCTGATATTCCGGGTTGAAAACGGAAGAGTCAGGAAGGTTGAAAAAGAGGAATTGTTTCCATGACAGAGCCAAAACTCAGCGTGATCTTCATCACCTATAATCATGAAAAATATGTTGAAAAGGCATTGAGGAGCGTTCTTGAACAAAAAACGGATTTCTGCTTTGAGGTCGTGATAGGAGAGGACTGCTCCACGGACGGGACCTGTCAGATCATGGACAGGGTCATTGAGGAATATCCCGGGATCCCGGTGAAAAAGATATACCGGAGCAAAAATACCGGAAGACCCACTCAAAATGTATATGAGACGACGATGGAATGCAGGGGGGAGTATCTGGCGTATCTTGAAGGTGATG
>JAFSWJ010000338.1 GCA_017444545.1 Lachnospiraceae bacterium | reverse complement strand
TGCTGTCGAGCAGCAGCTGATAACATAGTCACTCATGCTTTTCCTCCCTTTATGCACACAGATGTGAACATTTTATCTCATATCCTCACATTTCACAAGATGCGGAACCGGGTGGGACAGGGGACGTATCTCTGTCCCAAAATTATGTAAATCTCCTGCTCATTGGATCAGACTATATGTTTTGCTCACGGCTCGTCCAGTTCTAAGCCCGTCCGTCGTCTGATCCGTTGATATAGTTAACATAAAGCCAAGGCAGAGATGCGCCCCTCCGTCCCACTATAGTTGACATAAAGTTGGGACACAGATACGTCCCCTGTCCCACTTATTTACGGCGGGGTAGCTGGGATATGATGATGGCCGCAAAGATCATTAAACAACCTGCCAGTTCCCGAAGGGTCAGCACCTCTCCGAGTATCACAAATCCGCCCAGAGCCGCAAATACACTTTCAAGGCTCATGATGATGCTGGCGACGGTCGGGTTGATGTTTTTTTGTGCAATGATCTGCAGTGTGTAGGCTATGGAGCTTGAAAACAGACCTGTGAATACCATTGAAGGCATGCCAAGGAGCAGTGCCTCCACGGTAACGGTTTCAAAAACGAGCATGCATATGCCTGAAAGTACGGCCGTGACAAGAAATTCAAACCACGCAATGAGCACCGGTTCGACCTTTGATACATAATGATTGACAGCAATGATCTGAAAAGCAAAGAGCAGGGCGCAGACCACAATGAAGGGATCACCCTTATCATAGGTAAGCCTTTCCGTAATGCACAGGAAATACAGTCCGGCCGCTGTCAAAAGTACACAGAACCATATCTTTCCCGGCACAGGTATCCCGGCGATCCTGCATATGACAGGCACCAGCACCACATACATCGCCGTGATGAATCCGGCCTTTGCGGTGGTAGTGTCCGCGATCCCTATCTGCTGGAGGGCACTCGCCGAAAAAAGAAAGAAGCCGCAGACGGCGCCCGCCCGAATGGAAAGCGGTGTCACAGCTGCCATCCCCTTCTTTTTTATTACAAATATATATACTACAGGGAGCAGTGCAAAAACCGCGATCCAGCTCCTGACTGCCAGAAAGGTGAAGGGTCCGACACTTCCGGCACCCACACTCTGGGCCACAAAGGCTGTTCCCCATATGAAGGCTGTCAACACCAGCAAAAAGACGTATACCAGTTTTTTTCCTTTTTCACTCATGCGCAATTGAAATAGCTTCCTTAATAAGGTATGATTTACAAAAATATCATATCTGCAAAAAGAGATCGAGACAGATTTTTTTTGCGAAGGAGGTAATAAGATGTATGCAACATTCTGGGCGCTCGTGCCGCCGATCGTGGCCATAGCGCTGGCACTCATCACCAAGGAGGTTTACAGCTCGCTTTTTGTGGGCATCATCGTAGGCGGACTGTTCTATTCGGGCTTTGGCTTTGAGGGAACTCTCACCCATATCTTCAATGACGGTCTCATAGCCCAGCTTTCCGACTCCTATAATGTGGGGATCCTGATATTCCTCGTGTTCCTGGGTATCATGGTAAGCCTTATGAACAAGGCAGGAGGCTCCGCAGCTTTTGGAAAATGGGCATCTTCCCATGTAAAGACCCGGATCGGCGCACAGCTTGCCACCATTCTCTTGGGCTGCCTTATCTTCATCGATGATTATTTCAACTGTCTGACGGTCGGCAGCGTCATGAGACCGGTCACTGATAATAAGA
>JAFSWJ010000036.1 GCA_017444545.1 Lachnospiraceae bacterium | reverse complement strand
GCTTCAAAAAGGAGGATCGCTTATGGACTATGCAAAAGAATCGCTGAAGCTGCACGCAGAACTGCGTGGAAAGCTGGAGATCCGGCCCAGGGTCGAGGTCGATACCAGGGAAGCACTCAGCCTTGCCTATACCCCGGGCGTCGCGGAGCCCTGTCTGGAGATCCATCGGTATCCGGAAAAAAGCTTTGAACTCACAAGAAGATGGAACACCGTCGCCGTCGTTACCGACGGCACCGCAATCTTGGGCCTCGGAGACATCGGTCCCGAGGCGGGGATGCCCGTCATGGAGGGAAAATGTGTGCTCTTCAAGGAGTTTGGAGGAGTTGATGCTTTTCCGCTCTGTGTTGACACAAAGGATGTTGATGAGTTTGTAAATGCGGTGGCGCTCATATCAAAATCCTTTGGAGGTATTAATCTTGAGGATATATCCGCTCCCAGATGCTTTGAGATCGAAAGAAAACTCAAGGAAAGAACAGACATACCTATATTTCATGACGACCAGCACGGTACTGCGGTCATCACCCTTGCAGGACTTACCAATGCGTTGAAGCTTGTTGGAAAGAAAAAAGAGGATGTGAGGATAGTTACTTCGGGAGCGGGAGCTGCTGCGGTTGCCATAGTAAAGCTCCTGCTTTCGGCAGGCTTTAAGGATATAATCATGTGCGACAGAAAGGGGGCGATCCATGAAGGCCGTGACGGACAAAACTGGATCAAGGAGGAGATGGCAAAGCTTACAAATGCCGGAAAAAAGGCAGGGAGCATCGCTGATGTGATAAAGGGAGCCGATGTCTTCATAGGAGTTTCCGCACCGGGTACGGTCACGACCGAAATGGTAAAGACCATGAACAAAGACGCCATCATCTTTGCCTGCGCCAATCCGACGCCCGAGATCTTTCCCGAGGATGCAAAGGCGGGCGGCGCAGCTGTCATCGCAACGGGCAGGAGTGATTATCCCAATCAGATCAACAACGTCCTTGCTTTTCCCGGGATCTTCCGCGGGACCTTTGATGTGAGGGCAAGCGACATCAATGAGGAAATGAAGATGGCTGCAGCAAAGGCTCTGGCAGATCTGATACCAGATGAGGAGTTAAGGAACGACTACATCATCCCCTATGCCTTTGATCCGAAGGTGGGACCTGCAGTGGCAAAAGCGGTGGCTGAAGCCGCAAAAAGAACAGGGGTTGCCCGTCTGACCGGCAAAGATTAAACCTCCGGAAAGCATATTTACTGTTGGAAAAGAGGATCAGTGAAAGGACAGGATATGGATAATAAGAACGAGGGATTCAGGATCGAGCATGACTCCATGGGAGAGGTAAAGGTTCCTTCAGACAGATATTACGGCGCGCAGACCCAGAGAAGCAGGGATAATTTCAGGATCGGTGCGGGGATAGAGACACAGCCGCGTGAGATCATACTCGCCTTTTCCATATTAAAAAAAGCTGCAGCCATGGCAAATCATGAATTACAGCCTGACCGCATGACGCGGGAAAAATGTGATGCCATAATAAATGCCTGCGATGCGATAAACGACGGAAAACTCCGGGAGGATTTTCCTCTCGTGGTATCGCAGACAGGATCGGGCACCCAGTCAAACATGAACGTGAACGAGGTCATAGCAGGCTATGAAAACAGCATGGCAGCAAAAAAACTCCTTCATCCGAATGACGACGTGAACATGAGCCAGTCATCAAACGATACCTTTCCCACGGCACTGCATATCTCATCTGTTCTTATTATAGAAAACATGCTGATACCGGCTGCAAAAAAGCTTGCGGATGAGCTTGAAAGACTTGAAAAGGAAAACAAAGGTATAGTCAAGAGCGGAAGGACCCATCTGCAGGATGCGGTCCCCATATCATTTTCGCAGGAGATAAGCGGCTGGAGAGCATCGGTACAAAAGGATATCGAGCTGCTGCGGCTTGCGACAGACCCCTTAAAGGAGCTTGCTCTCGGAGGAACGGCAGTGGGCACCGGACTGAACGCCCCGGATGGCTTTGCTGAGCTTGCCGCCCAAAAGATATCGGAGCTTACCGGAAAAAACTTTGTCAGTGCGGAAAATAAATTTCATGCCCTGACATCAAGGGATGAGATCGTATTTGCCCACGGAGCCGTAAAGGCACTGGCGGCTGATATGATGAAGATCGCAAATGATGTGAGGTGGCTTTCGTCGGGACCCAGATGCGGACTGGGTGAGATCAGGATCCCCGAAAACGAGCCCGGAAGCTCCATCATGCCGGGAAAGGTGAATCCGACCCAGTGCGAGCAGGTGACCATGGTGGCAGTTCAGGTCATGGGAAATGATGCTGCCATAGGCTTTGCCGCATCCCAGGGAAATTTCGAGCTCAATGTCTTTCTGCCTGTCATCGCCTACAATTTCCTCCAGTCGGCAAGACTTCTTTCGGATTCGGTCATATCATTTACGGACAACTGTGTGTCGGGCATAAAGCCCATCCGGGAAAAGATGCATGAGAATCTGCACAGATCGCTGATGCTTGCTACAGCACTGAATCCTCATATCGGTTATGAAAATGCCGCAAAGGTGGCGCACATGGCGTTTGAAAAAAACATCTCCCTGAAGGAAGCCTGTGTAGAACTTGGATTTTTGGACAGCGACGGATTTGACAGGGTGTTTCATCCCGAAGAGATGGCAAAGGAAAACAGGTGAGGGGATAAAGCGGCATTGAAAAAACAGCGTGCCTATGGTAACATAATATTTTGAGCATGCTCTGGTCCATGATGGATACAAAGGATGCGGACGGGCTTTCAGGTATTAGGATAGCTTTCGTCAAAATGATAAAAATACTGTGACGGACGGAGTTTTGGATGAGAACGATAAATAACGGGATCAGAAAGACAGTTATAAAGATCACAAGGATCATAGTCTGGTCGGAGCTTGCGGCTGACGTGCTCTTTTTTGTGTTTTTTTATTTCACGGACGGGCTTACCAGGTCAGTGCCTTCATACATCGTATTAAAGATCCTGCTGCCGTTTGTTATCAATATGGCAACCTTCATCTTTTTCAAAAAATACAACGAGAACAAGGATCACAGCATGCTGAACAAGAACGTGGTCTGTGCCTTTGCGCTGACTACCATCGCAGGTTCCGCGGCGATCTGCCACGGATACTATGTTCCGCTGTGGCTCACACCCTCGCTGGTCATGATCTTCTGTACCATTTTTCACAGCGACAGGCTTCAGAGATGGCTTCTTATATACAATTACGTCATCGTGCTTGTGGGCTGTGCAGTGGTCTCCTGGGAAAATCCCTATGATACATCCTACTACATACAGAATGCCGTTGTGGTGCTGCTTGTAACCACGCTCTTTAATATGATCGCATCCGTCATGAACAAGTACAATCAGGAGATGGTCGGGCTGACCCGGAACTTCCACGACAAGCAGATGGAGTACAAGGAAAAGCTGGAGACCGACTTTCTCACAAAGCTGTTCTCAAGGGAATATGTCGAGAAGGAGGCTTCTGAAGCTCTCGCTTACTGCAGCGAGGACAATCCCTGCTCTATCGCCATGATCGATCTGGACAAGTTCAAGACCATAAATGACCGGTTCGGACATGAAAACGGGGATAAGGTCCTTGAGACTTTCGGAAAGATCATTTCCGACTACATGAATGATTTTCTCATAGCGGGAAGATTCGGAGGAGAGGAGTTTGTCCTGGTATTTGAGGGCGGTGATTTTGACTCCCACATCATGGTACTTGAGGATATCAGGGAAAAGTTTTCCAGGCAGATATATGATTTCACCGACAAAAAGATCACACTGAGCGGCGGCATCAGATACTGCAGCAGTCCGGTTTCCTTTGAAGATGCATTAAGGGATGCTGACGAGGCACTTTACAAGTCAAAGGAAGACGGGAGAAACCGAATCACAGTTGCCGGCAAAAGGTGATATCATGTCGTCGGACAAAAAGAAGATCAGATTCAGACATTCTATCAGGGTGCAGCTGGCCTGCATATTCATACTCGCCCTTGTTCTTGTTGTTGTCTCAAGCTTTGCGATCAACAGATTTTTTCTCCAGGATTATTATGTGAAGAACAAGACCTTGAGACTTGAGCGTATCTATGCCCAGATAGATTCTGTCTCAGGCACCGGGGAAGACGGAAACGAGGCTTTCGCCGAGGAGTGCGGAAGACTGGTAAATGATAATAATATAAGCGCAGTTGTCGTAAATTCATCCTTTGAGATCAGATACAGCTCGGAAAACAGATCGGATCTGCTCATATCGAGGCTGGTATGGCATATCCTTTCAAATGATGAAAAGAAGGCTCCTATTACGGGGGAGGACGACGGAAGGGAAAGAGAAGAAAGACCCGCGCATCCTGAAAAGATCCTCAGGCAGACAGATGATTACGCCATGGCGATCACAAATGATCCCATGGTGTCGTCACAGTATATCGAACTGTGGGGGATACTCGGGAGCGGAGATCTGATCTTTATGAGGACACCGCTTGAAAGTATCAGGGAAAACGTATCCATAGCCAATACGTTTCTTTTTTATATTATGGCAGGATGCGCTGCCATAGGAATAGTGATCATATGGTTTTTGTCAAAAAAGATCACTGACCCGGTCCTGGAGCTTACGGAGGTGGCCGACAGGATGGCCCACCTTGATTTTGATGCCGGATATGAAGCAAAGGGAAAAAACGAGATCGACGAGCTGGGAGAGCATATCAACGAACTTTCGGTAAAGCTCAGACAGACAATGTCGGATCTTCAGACAGCCAACAATGAGCTGAAAAAGGATATCGAAAAGAAGGAAGAGCTGGAGAACATGAGGATGGAATTTGTCTCAAATGTTTCCCATGAGCTCAAAACCCCCATTGCCCTGATCCAGGGATATGCCGAAGGTTTGAAGGATAATATCAGTTCCGATGAGGAAAGCAGGAATTTCTACTGTGAGGTCATCATGGATGAGGCCGACAGGATGAACAAGATGGTCAAAAACCTGCTGACCTTAAACCGCCTTGAATTTGGAAACGAAGAGATAAAGCTTGAAAGGATCAACCTGACCGAACTCGTAAAAAACTGCATGACTTCCTCGGATATCATCCTGAAGCAGTACGGGGCCTGTGCGACCATGGAAACTGTCGATAACATCTATGCCTGGGGGGATGAGTTTCTTGTGGAGGAGGTCTTCATGAATCTCTTTTCAAATGCTGTCCATTACTGCTCACAGGAAAAGCGTATCGAGGTGTCGGTGAAGGAAACAGGAGATAAAGTCAGGGTAAACGTGTTCAATACCGGAACACCGATCCCCGAGGATGCCATCCCTCATATATGGGAAAAGTTTTACAAGGTTGATAAAGCCAGAAGCCGTGAGGTCGGAGGGACCGGGATAGGTCTTTCGATAGTAAAGGCGGTAATGGACTCTTTGAATAATGACTGCGGTGTGGTAAACTATGATAACGGTGTGGCCTTTTATTTTGAACTGAACAAAGCTTAGGAAAGCGGGCAAAGGCCGCGGGAGGAAGAATTGAAAAGGATAACTGTATTTGCGTTACTCATAATGATATCCCTTTTTTCGGCAGGATGTGTCTTTGGAGACCACGTGGAGCTGGATGATGAGAATTCACAGAAGGTTGCGGATTATTCCACTGACATCATCTCAAAGCACAACAAGTACTCAAATTCGAGGCTTGTGGATGTGTCTGAGGTACGAAAGGAATATCAAAAGCAGATAGATCTCGAGGCAAAAAAGAAAAATTTCATAGCCATGCAAAGGGGAGCCGCTGAGGGCGGCACGGCAGACGAGACTTCATCAACTGATGGTGAGGGACAGGGGTCTGACGGTGAAGGTGATGCAGTGCCGGTCCCGGAGATCTCACTTGCTGAGGCTATAGACATACCTGAGTTTGATGTGAAATATACAGGCTTTGATGTGGCTGTTTCATATCCGGACAGCACCATTTCGGATAACATCGTCATGGGAATGACGGCAGCCTCGGGAGACAAGCTCGTCGTGGTTCATTTTCTTGTTACAAACACATCGGACCGGGATATGGAATGTGATGTCCTTTCAGTGAAACCTCAGTTCAGGCTGAGGGTTAACGGAGAGAGGAAGACATTGCAGCAGACGATACTTGAAAATGATCTTTCAAAGTATTCCTCCGTGATACCTGCAGGAGACAGCGCCGATACCGTTCTCATCTGCGAGATGTCAGAGGCTGATGCAGATAATATAGACACCCTGAGCCTCATAGTACGAAGCGCTTCGGGACGTCCTGAATACGTGTTGGAGGAATGATCCCATGCCCATCAGAATACAAAGAGACCTGCCTGCACGGAGTATCCTCGAGGATGAGAATATCTTCGTAATGGACGATGACAGGTCCATACATCAGGATATCAGACCATTAAAGATAGGGATACTGAATCTGATGCCCTTAAAGGAGGATACCGAACTCCAGCTTTTGAGGGAACTTTCAAATACTCCTTTGCAGATAGACATTACCTTTGTCATAGTCAAGAGTCACATCTCACAGAATGTTTCAGCCAACCATCTGAACAGGTTCTATCAGGTCTGGGAGGATATCGCGGATCAGAGGTTTGACGGCTTCATCATAACCGGAGCACCTGTTGAGAATCTTGAATTCGAAGAGGTGGATTACTGGGATGAGCTGAAGGATATCCTTGAGTGGACAAAGACTCATGTCACGAGCACCGTTCATCTTTGCTGGGGTGCCCAGGCAGGTCTTTATTATCACTACGGGATCAAAAAATATCCCTTTGAGAAAAAGCTTTTCGGGATCTTTCCACAGACCGTCCTTCACAGAAGAGATCCTCTCGTCAGAGGCTTTGATGATGTCTTTCTTGCACCGGCCTCCAGATATACCCAGAATCTGTCTTCGGACATACATGCCTGCCCGGAGATAAAGGTTCTTGCAGAGGGGGAGGAGTCCGGAGTTTATCTTTGCACGGCGGAAAACGGCAGGTTTGTTTTTATTATGGGGCATCCCGAATATGACAGGATGACTCTTGACAAGGAGTACCGCCGTGACAGGGACAGGGGTCTTGATACTGCGGTTCCCGTAAATTACTATCCCGATGATGATCCGGAAAAAAAGCCTCTGCTGCAATGGAGATCCCATGCAAACAATCTGTATACCAACTGGCTGAACTACTACGTATACCAGCTGACACCCTACGACATCGGATGACCGGGGTCACACCACTTTACGAAAATGGTGTCAGGTTAAGCATTTCACGTTCTGACCCTGCTCCCGCAGGTCACCCCCCGCACCTTGCGCTCCGGCAGGTGCTCGGCACGGGGTTCTACGCTCCGCTTCGGTCGGCGCTAAACGAATGTCCACTGGACATTCAGCGCCCCTGCTCGCGCATAAAGCATGTGGGTGGCTTAACCTGACACCATTTCTGTATCTGGTGGGGATTTCTGTTGAGAATATGCGAACTGTGTGGTATAATTTAGGCGTGTTTTAGGGATCGGTTTAGGATCCCGGAAGTGTTGAAAAATATGCATGAGAGGGTAAACAAAATGAAGAGAAATGGGAAGGTTATACGAAAGATTGTATTGATCGCCATAGCGGCTCTTTTGGTTGTTTCGGTATTGCTCACCATCGTGGGTACGGTCAAGCTGAGAAACACCTATGAAAAGACGGTTGAGGAAGAGTTGAAGGCAACCTGTAACCATCTGGATGTGTTCCTTGGAGAGGCATATCACGGAAGCTGGACCGTTGATGTCAATGATGAGATCGTCATAAACGGCTACAACAGACAGGAAGAACTCACAGCGGATCTTGATAAGCTGAAGGAGATGACAGATGTTGACTATACGATCTTTGTGGGAAAGACCAGGAGGAGTACCACTCTGACAAAGGCCGGCTCCACTGAAAGGATCGTGGGTACGGATGCCTCCGATGCGGTCATAAAGGAGGTTCTTGAAGGAGGAAAACCCTATCTTGCAAAAAATATCGATATAGCCGGAAGTAAATATTACGGATACTATGTACCGCTCATAAACAACAGCGGTGTCATAAACGGAATGATATTCAGCGGAAGACACGCCGATGTCATAACAGACAGCACCCGCAATGCAGTCATCACAATGGGCGGTATCGCCCTCATCTTCCTGATCATTGCAATACCTCTTGCGATGCTCATCGAAAGAAAGATCAGCGGAGCGATGCTTTCCCTTGAGGAATCTATCCTCGGACTTGCTGACGGTAATCTGAACGTTGAGATAGAGGACAAAACCTATAACAGAAAGGATGAGATCGGTATCATAGCCGAAAGCACCGTACAGCTTCGTGACAAGCTCAAACAGATCATCGGAGATGCAAAGCAGATGTCAGAGGAGGTCACAAGCTCCGGCGACGAGCTTTCAGGCTCCGCATCCCAGGCGGCAGATGCGTCGGGACAGGTCAGCTCTGCTGTTGAGGAGATCTCAAAGGGTGCGATCTCCCAGGCTGAAAGCATTCAGACAGCAGCCACAAATACGGCTGACATGGGAAATGATATAGACGGCATCACATCAAGCATAGATGAGCTTTCAAAGCAGGCAAAGGATATGCAGAATTCATGCGAGAATGCCATGGCCGCATTGAACAAGCTCATAGAACAGAATGCGGGAGTTGTAGAGTCCGTAGGTGTCATAGACAGGCAGATCAGGGCTACAAACGAGGCTGTTGAAAAGATCGCCGAAGCATCAAATGTCATCACCGCGATCTCGGAACAGACAAACCTTCTTTCCCTCAATGCATCCATCGAAGCTGCCAGAGCGGGAGAGGCAGGAAAGGGCTTTGCGGTTGTCGCAACGGAGATCGGCTCACTTGCCGCCCAGTCCGGAGATGCTGCCGTCAATATTGGTCAGATAGTTTCGGATCTTGTGACGGAATCCCAAAAGAGTGTACAGAGACTCGGAGACCTCAACAAGGAATTCGAAGCCCAGAACGAGCAGCTTGATTCCACCAGAAAGGACATGGAACACATGGCTGTGGGAGTACAGGCTGTATCGGACAGCTCCACGGATATCACTTCAAGAGTTGATAATCTCAGTAACGCAAAGAACGCTGTTGTCAGTGTCATTGATGATCTTTCGGCCATATCCGAAGAAAACGCGGCATCGACACAGGAGACCAACGCTTCCATGCAGGAGCTCAATGCCACCTTCGAGGTCATCAATCACTCGGCAGCAGACCTGCACCAGCTTGCCGAAAAACTCCATCAGGAGATGGAATTCTTCAAACTTTAATAAAAAGTGGGACAGGGGACGTATCTCTGTCCCACTTTTATGTCAACCCGAATGAAAATGCCGGAGTATATATTCTCCGGCATTTATTAATTGAAATTTGGTGACATAATTCTGGGACAGGGATACGTCCCCTGTCCCACCACTCCGTTCCTCTACTCGAGGACATGCTCCATGCCTACCGAAAGCAGTGTATGGACATGTTCGTCGGCAAGAGAGTATAGGATGAGTTTGCCTTCCCTGCGCCCCTTGATGAGCCGGTTCTGTTTCAATATGCGAAGCTGGTGGGAGATGGCAGACTGCGTCATACCCAGATCCTTTGCCAGGTCGTTTACGCAGATCTCATCTTCGTAAAGGGCATACAGGATACGTACCCTTGTTGTGTCTCCGAAGTTCTTGAAAAGATCCGCAAGCATCATCATTTTTTCTTCATCGGGAAAAGAAGCATCTGTACGGTTCATCATACCTCCTTTACAAACAATGCGCGTATCGCATTTAATACGGCAAGGATCATCACACCGACATCTGCCAGTATGGCTATCCACATATTTGCCAGTCCGAAGGCCCCGAGTATCAGGCAGAGAACCTTGATCGAAATTGAAAAGATCAGATTTTCATGCACTATCCGAAGGCACTTCTTTGCTATCCTTATGGCTTTTGCGATCTTTTTTGGATCATCATCCATGAGGACCACATCAGCAGCCTCTATGGCGGCATCAGAGCCAAGAGCACCCATTGCTATGCCTATATCGGAGATGGACAGCACCGGAGCATCGTTTATGCCGTCTCCGGCAAAAGCCAGCTTTTCCTTTGCGCCTTTTGTTTTAAGGATCTCTTCAACCTTTTGAACCTTTTCATCCGGCAAAAGATCTGCGTGATATTCATCTATCCCGACCTCCTCCGCAACGAAACGGGCTGTCTTTTCCGAATCCCCTGTAAGCATCACTGTCTTTTTGATACCGGCTTTTTTGAGTTCAAGTATGGCATCCCTTGAGCCGGATTTTATGGTATCACTGATCACTATGTGTCCCGCATAGGAACCGTCCAAAGCCACATGTATGATCGTTCCGGTATGGTGGCAGTCTCTGTATTCGATACCGAGATCCTGCATCAGTGATGCGTTTCCTGCAGCGATCGATCTGCCGTCGACAGTGCCGCAGATTCCTTTTCCGCTGATCTCCTTTATATCCTTTACAAGACTCAGATCCGGTTCTTTTTTATAGGCCTTTTTGATGCTCATCGCTATCGGATGGCTGCTGTGTCCTTCCAGGTGGGCTGTAAGCCTCAAAAGCTCCTCGGCGGCAAGAGGAGTGTGGTGAACGGCTGTCACCTCAAATGTTCCGCAGGTAAGGGTGCCTGTTTTGTCAAAGACCACATATCTGACCTTTGACAATGTCTCCAGGAAATTTGATCCTTTGATGAGGATACCTTTGCTTCCTGCGCCGCCAAGCCCTGCAAAAAAGCTCAGGGGTATGCTGATGACGACTGCGCAGGGACAGCTGATGACGAGGAAGGTGCAGGCCCTGTATATCCATGTAAATATCGCCGGATCACTTCCGGTCAGTGCCAGAAAAACGGGAGGGAGAACGGCAAGTGCCAGGGCTGAGAAACACACGATGGGAGTGTAGTATTTTGCAAATTTGGAAATGAAGTTTTCTGATCTGGATTTTCTTGAAGCGGCATTTTCCACAAGCTCCAGGATCTTTGATGCCGTGGATTCCTCAAAGTCGGATGTGGTCTCGATCTTCAGGACCCCCGAAAGATTGATGCATCCGGAAAGCACCCGGCTTCCTTCTGAAACATCCATGGGAACGCTTTCGCCTGTAAGTGCCGCAGTGTTCAGCGCGGAGGAGCCTTCCCTGACGATACCGTCAAGGGGGATCTTTTCTCCGGGATTAACGATGATGATGCTTCCGATCTCAACCTCATCAGGATCGACTCTGACGAGCTTTTTGTTCTCATCCTCAATATTTGCATAGTCCGGTCTGATGTCCATGAGGGAGGAGATATTTTTTCTGGATCTTCCGACAGCGATACTCTGAAACAGTTCACCTGTCTGATACAAAAGCATGACGGCTACAGCCTCGAGGTAATCGCCTTCTCCTCCGCCCAGAGCATTTGAGACTCCTACAAAGATGGCACCCAGGGTCGCTATGCTCATGAGAAAATTCTCATCAAATACCTGCCGGTTCCTGATACCGTGTCCGGCTTTTTTCAGAACATCATATCCTGCGATCAGGTAGGGTATCATGTACAAAAGCAGCATCACATACCAGGCGGATATGAATCTTCCACATATCATACATATCACCGTCAGTACCGCTGACGAAATGATCCTGATGAGCATTTTCTTCTGATTCTTTTTCATCTTTGTTTATCCTCCCGGAGAAAAAATGTCAGTCAGCAGTTTCAAAGAAAGATCTCGCAGTCTTCCTCGACCTTCTTGCAGTTTGAAAGGACATTTTTCATGACGGCATC
>JAFSWJ010000337.1 GCA_017444545.1 Lachnospiraceae bacterium | reverse complement strand
GACAGACTCCCCTTTTCCTGAAGCCACCCTTACGCTTTTGACTACCATGGACATCTCATCGCCGTAGGCTCCGGCATTCATCACCGCTGCCCCGCCGACACTCCCCGGTATACCGGAAAGACCTTCCATTCCTCCCAGTCCCTCTTTTGCAGCAATATGTGCCACCTTTGAAAGTGCCGCGCCTGTCTGTGCCGTTATCACATTTTCCCTGACTTCTATATTGTCAAGACGGGAAAGGTCTATCACCACGCCCCTGTAGCCCAGATCACTCACAAGCAGGTTGCTTCCTTTCCCGAGGATGAAGTAATCCCGGCCGGTCTCACTTAAGTACCATACGAGATTTGATGCTGCTTCCTCTGTTTCCGGTATCACATATATGTCTGCCGGTCCGCCCGTTTTAAAGGTTGTATGCTTTGACATATCCTCTTCGGTAAAGATATTGTTCTCCCCGACAAGATCTGTCAGCTGTTTCTGAATAAAGGAATTCAATCTATCACCATCTTTGCCGCGCCTACCAGTCCGGCATCATTTCCAAGTGTTGCCCTGACTATCTTTGCCCCGCTGCATGCGTGAAATACATGCTTTCTGAAGTTTTTCTCGATAAAAGGAAGGATCACATCTCCGGATCTCGACACCCCACCTCCGAGAACAAAAACCTCCGGATTCAGAACCCCTGCTATGATGGAAAGACCGGTACCCAGATACTCACCAAATCTTTCTGCCACTCTTGTGGCAAGGGCATCTCCTTTTTTTACCGCCTCCCACATCTCCTTTGCGGATATTTCAGTATGCCGCATTATACTGTCTTCGTCACTTGCTTCCAGTTCTTCGCGAAGAAGCCTTACTATCCCGGTAGCGGAAGCATACTGCTCAAGACAGCCTTTGTTTCCACAGTTGCAGGCCACCGTCTCATCCGTTTTTATTGCTATATGTCCGATCTCCCCGCCTGCACCGGTTGATCCTGCGATTATCTTTCCGTCATGTATCAGTCCTCCGCCTACTCCCGTACCCAGGGTTACCATGACCATTTCTCTGTAGCCCTTTCCGGCACCCTGCCAAACCTCTCCGAGAGCAGCAACATTGGCATCGTTTCCTGCTTTCACCTTCATTCCGGAAAGCAGGGAAGACAGTTCCTCAGATACATTGAAAACCCTGTCCCAGTGAAGATTCACTGCCTTGTTTATCACTCCGTTATCATCAACAGGACCGGGAAGACCTATACCGGCACCTGCTATGTCGGAGGTCTCCAATCCTTTTTCCGCTATCTTTTCCTTTACCGATGCGGCTATGTCGGATAGAATGTTTTTTCCTCCATCCTCAGTCCTTGTCGGTATCTCCCATTTGTCAAGGATCTCTCCCTGCACGGAAAGAAGTCCCAGCTTGACGGAGGTTCCTCCCACATCTATACCGAAAGCATATTTACTCATTCGTCCTCTCCCTTCCTGTTCATGTTTTCCTGAACTCTCTTGTAAAGCTCCTGTGCCGCATTGTATCCCATCTTTTTCTGCCTGTGGTTAACTGCTGCCGTCTCGCATATGACAGCAAGATTTCGTCCGGGTCTGATGGGGATGCTGTGGCATACTACCTTGTTCCCGAGGTATTCAGTATATTCTTCCTCCAGCCCCAGTCTGTCGTAATCCTTGTCCTTGTCCCAGTCCTCCAAACGGATCGCCAGATCTATATTCTGTGTTTCCTCCACGGAGGATGCTCCAAAAAGTGCCTTCACATCAACTATGCCTATTCCGCGAAGTTCGATGAAATGCTTTGTGATATCGGGAGCCGATCCGACGAGAGTGTCATCGGATACCTTTCTGATCTCGACCACATCATCCGTTATGAGTCTGTGACCTCTCTTGATAAGCTCCAGAGCAGCTTCGCTTTTTCCTATACCGGATTCACCCGTTATCAGGACGCCTTCACCGAATACGTCGACCAGTACACCATGGATCGAGATACAAGGGGCCAGCTTGACGTTCAGCCACCTGATGATCTCCGCCATGAAATCCGATGTTGCCTTTGAAGTATTGAGTATGGGAACATTATGGGATACTGCTATCTGCCGGAAAAGATCGTCCGGCTCCATGTCCCTGCAATAGATCACGCAGGGGATGTCGTCATAGGAAAAGAACTCGTTATATATCCTTTCCTTTGTCTGGTCCTCCATCTTTTCCATGTAGGAGTACTCCACAAATCCGATTATCTCCACACGTGCGGAATCAAAATGATCAAAAAAACCAGCCAGCTGCATGGCAGGCCTGTTTATATCCGGCTTTGTGATCTTTACCCCCGTGATATCAACCTCCGGGGTCAGATTTTTCAGATTCATCTTCTGGATGATGTTTTTCAGCGAAACTGTGGCCATATGCTCCCTCCCGATTAATCAGAATAATATCACTTCTCCCCGTGAAAGTAAATGTAGACGGCGTGTGCGGCAGCCGTATCCATCCCCGCAACGGATGCAAGTTCCTCTTCATCCGCCTCCCTTATATCCTCTATACTCCCGAAATGCTTCATGAGTTCTTTTCTCCTCACCTTTCCGATTCCCTTTATATCGTCAAGTACGGAGTGAACCTGATGCACAGAACGCAGAGACCTGTGATATTCGATGGCAAACCGGTGCACCTCATCCTGTATTCTGGTCATCAACGCAAATGCGGCAGAGTGCCGGTCAACCGGGATCTCTATATTATTATAATAAATACCCCGGGTCCTGTGTCTGTCATCCTTTACCAGACCGGCCACCGGTATGCAAAGGTCAAGCGAAGAAAGTACATCAAGTGCAACATTCACCTGTCCCTTTCCTCCGTCCATCAGTATCAGATCCGGCATCCTGTTGAATGCGTCAAATTCATCATCCGACCCTTTGTGTGTGAACCGTCTGTACAAAACCTCATGCATTGATGCATAATCATCATTTCCGCTCCCGGATCTGATCCGAAACTTCCTGTAATCTGAATGCTTTGATCTTCCCTTTTCAAATACGACCATGGATCCCACCGGATCAAAACCGCTGATGTGGGATATATCGTAGGATTCCACCCTGTCAGCCTTTTCAAGTCCCAAAAGCTGCGCTATTTCCTTTGCGGCTCCTATGGTCCTGCCTTCTTCTCTTTTGATCCTTTCCCTGTTATTCTCAAGGATCATCTTTGCATTCTTTTTTGCCAGAAGGATGAGCTTTTCCTTGGTTCCCTTTTGCGGAGTGATGATGTTTACCTTTGATCCTCTTTTTTCAGCCAGATATCTTTCTATCAGTTCCTTTTCATCTATCTCCTCTTCCGTCATTATGCTTCCCGGGATGAAGGGGGTTCCGGAGTAATACTGTTTCACAAACTCGTTCAGGATCTCAGGCGATCCTTTTCCGTTTATGTGGGTCATCATGAAATGGTCCCTTCCGATCAGCTTTCCGTTGCGCACGAAAAAGATCTGGACGACCGCATCCTCCTCGTCTCTGTACGATGCTATGATATCTCTGTCCTGCATATCTCCCGAGGTGATTTTTTGCTTTTGGGAAACCTCCCGTACTGATGAGATCAGATCTCTTGCTTCAGCCGCATCCTCAAATCTCATCTCCTCCGAGGCTTTCTCCATCCTTTCCTTTAACAGCTTTATGACCGGATCAAAATTTCCGTTCAAAAGATCCATAGCCCCGTTTACGGCATCTGAATATCTTTCATCATCATCAAAATCAGCCCTGCACGGCCCCATACATCTATGGATATGGAAATTCAGACACTCCCTTTCCTTTCCCCTGTCCCGTGGAAGGACCCTGTTGCAGGTCCGGAGTCCATATATCCTGTTGATGAGTTCCACCGTATTCCTGACGCTTATGGATGAGGTATAAGGTCCGAAATATCTTGCCTTATCCTTTTTCATGGTTCTGACTATCTGTATCCTTGGATACTCTTCATTTACCGTTACCCTTATATACGGGTAGGACTTGTCATCCTTGAGCATCGTATTATACTTCGGACGGTGCTCCTTTATGAGATTACACTCAAGGACCAGCGCCTCCATCTCGGAATCAGTCAGGATAAATTCAAACCAGGCGATATTTGACACCATCTTCAGGATCTTTTGGGTCTTGTTCGTCTTTCTGAAATAGGAATGTACACGGTTAAAAAGGTCAACGGCCTTTCCGATATAGATGATCACGTCATCTTCATCATGCATCAGATACACGCCCGGACTGTGCGGCAGTTTTTTCAGTTCATCTTCTATTATGAATTCCATATTATTGATTATAGAATAGAAAGAGCGCAGTGTCAGCACACCGCGCTCCAAAAACCACATTAAATCTCAGGACTTTTTTCGCTTTG
>JAFSWJ010000336.1 GCA_017444545.1 Lachnospiraceae bacterium | reverse complement strand
GTTCCTATGGCAAACTCTCCCACAGGGAGGGTTTCATGTCCGTGGAGGATGTTCTCCTCTATATAACGTCTGTTCTCCTCTTCGGTTTCAAAATTGGAGCAGCTGTAGTCCTTTACAAAGCCGTCTTCTATCACAAACTTCAGATCCCTGTACATGAGACCGAAAAGATATACCTGCGATACATGCAAAACCCCGGTGGTACCTGAAAGCCTCGGTGAGGTGAAGACCTCTCCCACGGGAATGTTCACGTCAGCCACGCAGTTTTCAAATACGGTCTGTTTTGCCGGATCCTCCATCTTTGTCAGGGATACCCTTATGTCCGTCTCATTGCCGTCCTTTCCTTTGACCTCCACGTATCTGCCTTTTTCAAGGGTTTTTATTATCTCCTGCTGGATCTTCAGGTATTTTTCATAGGGCAGGGTGTTGATCCGTACCGTTTCCCTGAAGATCTCCCCAAAATCCTTTCCTATCGCCGGTATGGGATAGGAGATGATGGTATAGGATATCTCATCCGAATGGATGTACCCGTCTGCTATATCCGCACTCCTTGAGGCAAGCTCCGTCTGAAGGGCTCTTTGTTCCTTTGAAAGCAAAAAACTATCATTTTTAATTTTGGGAGTAAACTCCTTTTCTCCGAAACGCTCCATGCAGGCGGGTCCTGCGTACAAAGCCGCCTTTTCCCTGTTTTTCTCATAAGCGTTTTTCAATGCCTCAAGCTTTCTTTCAACAAAAGCCCTGTCAAGGAAAAGAGCATTGTCCTCCCTGTGGTCAAAATCCATCTGCTCATTTACGGACTCTCCGTAATAACCGATCTTTCGCAGGCCGTTCTTTGCCGCAGGATTGAGGGCACGCCTGCATATCGTGACATCAAGTCCCAGTTTCTCAAAGCTTTCGATCTCTGCACGGACCAGTCTTTCAAAACCCAGATTGTATCTGATGCTTACCGTCTTCTTTTTTGTGATATCCTGTCCCGTGGTTACAAAGCCCTTTCTGAAGCCTTCCGTAAAGGTATCCGCCATCATCTTTATCTCTTCTTCGGGAAGGGAGTTCAGGAAAGCTGCCGTCTGCCTCGTATCCTCATTAATATATTCACCGAAGGCATCAAGATATGAAAGGTCGGAAAGGTCGGAGTCATTTATTATACGGAGTGCAAAATCCTTTGAAGGATCCAACTGGGATGCGATCCTTTTTTCCATGGTCTCATCCAGATAATCAAAGACATAGTGATAGAGGATATCTTTGATGAGTCCGCATTTCTGAGCAGGATCTTCGCCGTCTTCATTCATCTGCAGGAAGGCTCCGTAGGTTTCAAGAAAGACCTCGTTTATCTTTGTGATCTCCTCGATATCCCCCTCAGCCCTGAAGGGCAGGATGTTTGTAAGCTCGTAGGCAAGAAAAGACAGGAGCCTGCCAAGGTCCGTTCCAAAGATCTTTGCGGCATATCCGGGATTTGTATAGGACTGCCCGTATTTTTCGGGAAGCAGGTCCTCATATGTCCCTTCACACAAAAAAGCGGCGCACCATCTGAAATATGCGCCAAAGGGCTCCGGGAGGAGCTCCTCATCCGTCACCGCCCTGATCCTCTCCGAGGACAGTTCATACCTTTCCTTTATTATCTCATCCATACTGTATCTGACTCCTGTATTATCGGAAATCCGCCTCACAGCCGCTAAGTTAAGCAATTCATAAAGTAGATGCGCGAGCAGGGGGGCCCCATGCCGAGCACCTACCGGAGCGCAAGGTATGGGGGGTGACCTGCGGGAGCAAAAACCAATACTTACACAGCTTAACTTAGCGGCTGTGAGGCGGTCTTCAGCTGTGTTACAGCCCCGCCAGCAATCCGGCATAAAGCACAACGCTCCAGGCTACGGCGCAGAGCACAGACAACGCAAAGCCCAGCCTGGGAAAGAACTCAAACTTATCCTTTTCCATGAGGGCAAGTATCCCGAGAGCGATCCCCACAAAACAAAAAACAAAGGCAACAAAACCGGCTGCCCCCATGCGGTCTCCGGCCTGTCCCCCGTTTTTTATCACCCTTGTGAGCACCGCCGCAAGCCCGGCGGTCGACAAAACTGCGCAGACAGTGGACATGATCCCCTTTGACGAGCGGCTCTTGCTGGTGAATCTGTACTCCCTGCGTCTTCTGAATGACGGGATCAAAAAAGTAACCCCGACCGGTTCTGCAAAAGCTTTGTGCCGCTGATGATCAGCAGGATCCCCGTGATAACACCCACTGTTATGGTGATGATGCCTATCGTCAGGGCTGCTACGCCGCCAAATCCCATAAACCTGTATGCTTTCTCATTTCCTTCGTTCATTGTTTCACTCCATCTGCAAACCTGACACAGAGAACCGTCCCCTGTGCCGTTATTTCACTCCATATTGTTTATAGTAATCACTGATGGCTTTTTTGAGGGTTTCATCAAGTATCTTTTTGCCGTCGACCTCGTTTCCGTCCAGGTATTCCACCACATCCGACATGGTGACGATGGATGCGGTCTTTATCCCGTACTCCGACTCGATCTCGTCAAGCGCACTCTTTTCACCCTTTCCGCGCTCCTGCCTGTCAACCGAAACACAAAGCCCGACACATTGAGCGCCAAAGGATTTCAGGATCGGCATGGTCTCGGCGATGGAGGTGCCTGCAGTGGTCACATCCTCTATGATGAGAACCTTTGATCCCTCCTCGACGGGCGTTCCAAGCAGTATCCCTTTGTCGCCGTGATCCTTGATCTCCTTGCGGTTTGAGGAATATCCGATATCCTTTCCGTACTCCCTTGAGATCTCCATGGATGCTGCCACGGAAAGCGGTATCCCCTTGTAGGCCGGTCCGAAAAGTATATCAAAGTCAAGACCGAAATGATCGTTGATCGCTTTTGCATAATAAGAACCCAGCCTTGCAAGCTGGCTTCCCGTCCTGTAAAAGCCTGTATTAATGAAAAACGGGGTATTCCTTCCGCTTTTCGTAACGAAATCCCCGAATCTCAAAACATTGCATTCCAGCATGAACCTGACAAATTCCTGTTTATATGCTTCCATACCGTCTATCACCTTCCCAATGCTTCGTTTATATCCCTTATCATGTCAACCACGGCAGCCCTAGCGGCATCCGCAAATTCCTTTTCTCCGAACCTGTCCTTATAGGGTGATTTTGTATATGCCGCTATGATGCCTCTTGAAGAGTTGACGATAGCTCCGTTTTTATTATCATCAAAAAAGCCTGCCAGGTCTTTTCCCGTCGCTCCCTGTGCACCGTAGCCCGGCACCAGGATGAAGGTATGGGGCATGAGCTTTCGCAAAGCCGCACCCTGCTCCGGATAGGTGGCTCCGACCACCGCACCCACATTGCTGTAGTCTCCTTCGAGTGTATCCGCTCCCCATTCCTCAACCTTTGCGGCAACATGCTCATAGAGCGGCTTCCCGTCTATGATCCTGTCCTGAAACTCACCGCTTGAGGGATTTGAAGTCTTGACCAGAACAAAGATGCCCCTGTCATTTTCTTTGCACACCTTCACAAAGGGCAGCACTCCGTCGCTTCCAAGATACGGATTTACGGTTGCCATATCCTCATCAAAGGGAAGAAATTCATTCTCTCCTATCCTTACCTTTCCGATGTGGCCTGCAGCGTACGCCTCGGAGGTCGATCCGATGTCGCCCCTTTTGATATCGCCGATGACTATGAGTCCTTTTTCGTGGCAGTAATCTATGGTCTTTTTGTAGGCCTTGATCCCCGGGATGCCGAACTGCTCGTACATGGCAGACTGCGGCTTCACCGCAGGTATCAGGTCGCTTATATTATCAATGAGCTTTTTGTTGAACTTCCAGACCGCCTTTGCCGCGCCCTCAAGTCCCTCGCCCTTTTCGGCATAGGCTTTTTCCTTCAGAAAACCGGGCACGAAGGCAAGATTCGGATCAAGCCCCACAACTATGGGCGCATTCTTTTTTTCTATCGCATCATACAGTTTTCCGATCATCAGACAGTCACCAAAAGCTCTTCATTTACAAACTTTTTTATCGCGGAGGCATTTGAGATCTTTTGAACTCCGTCCTTTGATACGAGCACCAGAGTCGGCGCCTGCATCACTCCGTACTTCTTTGTCAGCTCAACATTCTCCTCGGCGTCGATCTCCACATATTTGAAATCGGCGAGGAGTTTTTTGACCAGCTTGCAGTTCGGGCAGGTCTTTGTGGTGAAAAGATAGGTGATGTTCTCCACCGGCTCTATCTCAACGCTTACATTCTCGGATCCGTCAAGCCCCTGCTTCTTTGAAAAGGTTACCATGCTGGTGGTGGGCTTTTTCAGGCAGCTGGCTTCCACATCATAGAGCTTCCTGTCCTCGTACTCCTGAGCCTTGCCGTCATTCCAGTTCTGCACCGGTCTGTAGTAGCCCGTGATCCTGCTGTATACCTCGGTAGCCTTGCCGCAGTGCGGGCAGACCTTTTGCTCACCCGCCAGATACCCGTGCTCCCGACAGATCGAATAAACAGGAGACAGTGTATAATAAGGGAGCTTGTAGTTGTCGGATATGGTCTTGACCAGATTGGCTGCAGCCTTCCAGTCGGGAAGCTTTTCTCCCAGGAATGCATGGAATACCGTTCCGGAAGTGTACAGCGTCTGAAGCTCATCCTGGATGTCAAGGGCATCAAAGATGTCGCTCGTATATCCGACAGGCAGGTGGGATGAGTTTGTATAATAAGGAGTCTCCCCCGGCTTTCCTGCCGTCTTGATGTTGGGGAACTGCTTCCTGTCATGCTTTGCAAGCCTGTAAGCCGTACTCTCTGCGGGCGTAGCCTCCAGATTGTAGAGATCCCCGTATTTTTCCTGATAATCCTTGAGCCTCTCCCTCATGTGGTTCAGGACCTTCTTTGTGAATTCCTGGGTCTTCTTTGAAGTCAGATCCTCTCTCAGCCAGTTGGCGTTGAGACCCACCTCGTTCATTCCCACGAGACCTATGGTGCTGAAGTGGTTGTCAAAGGTTCCCAGATATCTCTTTGTATAGGGATAGAGACCTTCGTTCAAAAGCTTTGTCACAACATCCCTTTTTACCTTCAGTGATCTCGCAGCCACATCCATCATGTGGTTCAGTCTCCTGAAGAAATCATCCTCGTTTGCCGAAAGATACGCGATCCTCGGCATATTGATGGTCACGACTCCGATGGAGCCCGTTGACTCACCCGAACCGAAATATCCGCCGCTCTTTTTGCGGAGTTCTCTCAGGTCAAGTCTGAGTCTGCAGCACATGGAGCGGATGTCTGACGGCTCCATATCCGAATTTACATAGTTTGAAAAATAAGGTGTCCCGTATTTGCTGGTCATCTCAAACAGCAGCCTGTTGTTTTCCGTATCGGACCAGTCAAAGTCCTTTGTTATGGAATAGGTGGGTATGGGATACTGGAATCCCCTGCCGTTGGCATCGCCTTCGATCATGGTCTCGATGAAGGCCTTGTTCACCATATCCATTTCCTTTTTGCAGTCCTT
>JAFSWJ010000335.1 GCA_017444545.1 Lachnospiraceae bacterium | reverse complement strand
TTCAAGTTCTACTCTCCCGTAATACTTTTGTATCTGAATCCATCAGAAAAGTCCTTCCCTCTCATTTCTGTCTCACTTATATTGACCTTTGAAGGTACTGCCGGAAACTGATGGTATATGGGATATTCCGGCAGGTCCGCACCCTTCATCGGGGTATAAATGATAAATTCATTTCCATCCGCTGAAAGGATCTCATTTTCCCTTCCTTCATTCAGAGGATAGTCCTCGGGATAAATAATCTTGCAATTGTATGTATCAAATGACGGTACAAGCTGAAAAAGCAATACGGCAACAAAAAAGCCTGTCAGTCCGGCAAAGCATGATCTCATACTCCGGTCTGCAAACATCATGCTTACTGCGGGAACAAGCACAACAACCGGCATACCGTATCTTATTATTGGTGCTGTAAAAAACCAGTATGACCATGCCGCGATGGTCACAATGATCAGAAATACCCTTGCATCCATCTTTTTCCTTCTGATGCTTTTGATCAGGATCCGGATATCAAAAATAATGGCTGCAAGATCGATCAGAACATAGAGCTTGTATTCGCTGTCAAGCAGCTGCCACCATCGGTGTATCCATACGGAAAATCCGCTGTCATACAATTCTTTGTCCGTCATACCTCTGCCCCAGGCCATTATCTCTTTGCTCTCGTAGGCAGCCTTCTGCGCCGGTATCTTCCAGTCAAAACTGAAGAGGTCGATTCCCGGGAAGGGATACAGCAGATATCCCGACTGTATGATATTTCTGGCAAAAAACGGAGCTATCACCAATGTTCCCGACAAAAGCATGGTGATCATCCCCCTCCATTTTCTCTCTTTCACGAAGATGTACAAAGGATACAGACAAAGCATTACAAACGGCAGAGCTGACAGCTTCAACGTAACCAGATATACAGTGATCACACCCAAAAAAGCCGTGTTTTGAAGTCTGTCATCCCTTCCCTCCTCTGCTGCCTCAGTCCACCTGGTCATCACGTATATGAGCACGAGCAGAGTCAGAATATCAGAACAGGGCGATGAAATATAACCCACCGTGTACAGAACATAAAAGAAGGTGATCATCCTGACCAGATCTGATGCACATACTCTTTTTGTATCAAAGATCTTCATCGTTCCAAAAGAATACACTGAAGCAGGAAAGCAGAACAGGCCATTCAATACATGAAGCGATCTTCCCGTTAATCCTCTGAGGCTGAACAGCGCCTGCAGGCAGAAAAATGAACTGTTGTATGCAAGCCTTGCATGGAGATTCCCCAGCCCCTTCACAGCTCCGTAGAGCTCATTCCACTCTATCGACTGAGCATGATAGAGATATGAATCCACATGTTCAACCTTCAGGGTTGCCGCCATCAGAAAAAAGAAGCCAAAGACCAGGCATACAAAGCCTTTCCACAGGGGTATCCCGGGACGGGATGCAGATTTTAACGATCGTATTATTTCTTTTCTGCATATGACCAGAGCTGCTGCATCGATGAGAACCAGTATCAGCGTACAAAGAACGCCAACTTTGTAAAACAGGCTGAAGACCTGAGCATAAACAGTACAAAGAACAATCCCGCAGACTACTATCTCATCTCCCTTTTGCATGTACCATCCCGTGATTTTTCCTATGATCTTTCGCACAAGCATTCCGGTCAGAAAAAAAGATGCAAAAGCCCATGCCCAGTTAA
The DNA here is from genome assembly GCA_017444545.1 of Lachnospiraceae bacterium. Taxonomy (GTDB): domain Bacteria; phylum Bacillota; class Clostridia; order Lachnospirales; family Lachnospiraceae; genus NK4A144. Next base: position 8,577 of record JAFSWJ010000335.1, on the reverse strand, counting down.
CGAGAGTGATTATCATCTCTTTTCCTCTTTCTTCCCTGTTTCATCTGCGTCTTTACCGGTTTCATCCCCGGACTTTTCAAAATTTATTCTCCTCTCCTCCACCACCAGCGGCCTGTGCATGATACGCGTATTAATGTTGAGGATGTATTCTCCCAGAAAGCCTATGAAGAAAAGCTGTATGGAACCCAGGAGGAAAACGCCGATGATCATGGGTGCATAACCTGCCTGAAAACTGTCCCAGTGAGTGAGTTTCAGGATCAGAAATACCAGCGCCACTATGAAACTAACTGCGCCGATGGCAAAGCCTGCCCAGGTGGCAAGACGCAGTCCCACCTTGGTGTAGGAAGTGATAGAAAGCATCGCCGCATCGTAGAGCAGGTAGAAATTGTTGTGGGTTTTTCCGGCCCGTCTCTCATTCTGGGTATAGGGGATGTCCTTTCTTTTGAAATTGTATTCCGCAACTATACCTCTCAGAAAGGGGATGGGATCATCAAGCTGCGATATCAGGTTGATAAAGGATCTGTCATACAGTCCTGTTCCGGTGAAATGCTCTATCATCTTGACCGAGGACATATTCCTGATCACCTTGTAGTAACAGCTCCTGAGGAAATATATGATGCCGTTTTCTTTGCTGCTTGTCTTGATGGCACTTACGATCTTGTAGCCCTTTTCCCATTCCTCCACAAACTTAGGGATAAGTTCCGGAGGATCCTGAAAATCACAGCACATGGAAATGGTACAGTCGCCCGTAGTCTGACACATACCGTAGAATGGCGAATTGAACTGTCCGAAATTTGTCACGTTCAGGATAGCCTTGATCTTTTTGTTTGCGGCACAGATTTCCTCAAGCTTCTCTCTGGTTCCGTCCTCGGAGCAGTTGTCTATGAAAACAAGCTCATAATCATAACGTGACAGCTCCTCTTCCATGATCTTTACCACAGCCTCTGATATAGGCTTCACATTTTCAACTTCATTGTAGCAGGGTATCAGTATGCTTATCTTTTTCATCACATCGTCCTGTTTACTTTCTCTTTCAATGAGTCTGCATTTGCTTTTTTTATAAACATCTCGTAGGCAATGCGGAAAAGCCTGATAAATATCTTTCCAGGCAGTATCCGGTACAATACCTTTTCAAACTTCAGCACTGCACCGGCATCTGACCTTTTTTTCTCATATCCCTTCCATGGCGACAGTGCCAGGTATCTGTTAAAGAGATCATTGTCCGGATGCAGATTCCCTTCATGCCATGGAAACTCTCCCACAAACCTGAAAAAATGATATATCACCGTCTCCCTGATGCTCTCTCTGATCTCGCCGAAGCTGTAGAATCCTTCCGGTCCGAATGTTTTCATGTAATCCGCGGTATTGAAGGCAAGGAGTACCGGCTGCATGTTGTACTTCGGGGGAAGCCTCAATATCTCCCCCTTCAGAACCACATTTATTAGATCCTGATCGGGTGAAGGGTACCAGGCCCGTACATTTTTCACATGCTCAGCTATTCTTTCAGAGCAGCGTCTCCTCCTCCACTCCTCCATATCAAAAAGCATCATCCCTGAATTAAAATAGGGTTCCGCCGCCTCGAATCCAAGGCGCAGCTTGTGCTTTCTGACCAGAGAATCAAGTACCATGGCCACAGGGTATCCTTCCATGTCTGTTTCCATCAGTTCATCAAGTTCCCCGTCAACTATCGTATCGGAATCAAGGTACAAAAGCTTCTTTGAGTCTATCTGAGGCAGGGATCCTGCAAAAAGCCGCATATTGGCCGCATACGATCCCCTGTATGTCGGCATCCCTATCTCCTTCATCATCCTCAGAAGCCTTTCGGAGTCAATAAAGATCATCTCTCTTTCATGCCCGGCGGCAAATCCAAGGAGCCTGTCCTTTGTACTCTGAGACAGATCCTCTCCAAGGATAAAAATCCTGATCTCATCCATGTGTCTGTTGTTTTCAAACACGGATGCGATGGATGTTCCCGCAAAGGGAGCATATTTTTCGTTGAACTGATAGAGTATATCCAGCTTTTTCATTTACAGATCAAGCGCCCCGGCATGTACAGCCTCATACTCCTCCCGTGAAAGGAAAGGAAACATGTCATCTATATCAGGTGATACCATCTTTCCGTCCTCTGTCATCCTGCTTGAGAGCTTCGGCTCAAAATTCTGCTTTTCATCGACAACCACTTCAATGATGACAGGTCCGTTTTCGGAAAATATCCGATCAAATGTTGAAGTATCTGTTTCCCCTATGGAATTTATCCTGAAATAAGGAACTCCAAAGCCGTATGACAGTCTCTCAAAATCAGGGAAACTGACTCCGTTCCCGTCGCAAACCCCGACAAGCGGAGGCTTAAAAAGGTTTGTCTGTGTCTGTCTGATAGAATGATATCCGTTATTGTTCAAAATGAAGATCTTGAGGTCAAGCCTGTTGTACACCGCAGTCTGCAGTTCCTGCAGGTTCATCATGAAGCTTCCGTCGCCGTCTATGCACACGGTCCTGTTGTCTCCTCTGCAGACTGAGACACCCACCGCCGCCGGAAATCCGTAGCCCATGGCCGCGCATCCCGAATTGGTGAAAACCCTCTGGTCCCGCTTCATCTCAAATGCCTGAAAAGTCTGTACACAGGCTGCGCCGTTTCCGCAGATAACCGCATCGCCTTCGGACAGATATTCTGACAGCCGTTTAATAAATGCGTACGGATTCAACGGTCTGCCACCCTCAAGATACTCCGGCAGACATGCCGGATATCTGTGATTGATATCCCTGCACCAGGCAGTCCATTTTCCGTGATCTGCTGTCTTTTCCTTTGAATGAAGGATGAGATCCTTCAGCACATCCTTCACATCCGCATGTACCGGCATATCGATCTTTATCGTGGGCTTTTGAAGTTCTGCCTCATCTATGTCCACCATTATCCTGTATGCATTCTTTGCAAAGTTATATTCGTTATAACTTATGATCCTGATGTTCATGCGGCATCCCAGAACCAGCAGCAGATCCGCACTCTGTACGGCAAAGTTCCCGCCTCTGGTGCCAACGCTGCCGGGACGCCCGGCAAAATACGGGCTGTCATCGGGTATGAGATCATTTGCATTCCATGCCGTGACTACCGGTATCTTCAGGGCATCTATGCATTCCAGAAATTCTTTGTGGGCATTTCCGAAATATATCCCTTCCCCCGCAAGTATGAGCGGTCTTTTTGCTTCATTTATCTTTTCCAGGATCTTTCCGGTAAAAGCTTTGTTGTAAACAGGGTTTTCCACCTCATCGTCATCCCTGCCGTCATAACCGTACAGATCATCTGTTTCTACATATGCTCCCTGTACATCAAGGGGCACATCTATCCATACCGGGCCCTTTCTTCCGTTTGTGGCCAGAAAATATGCCTTTTCAAGGTGATATTCGATCTCGTAGGGATCTGTCACCATGACCGCATATTTGGTCATGTTTGAAACACTTTTTACTATGTCATATTCCTGGTCTCCAAGCTGGCGCAGCGGCAGGTCATATGCCCCCACTGTAGTCGCCCTTTTTACCTGCCCTGATATCACAAGCATCGGCACTGAATCCAGATATCCCCCCAGGACCCCTGTGATGGCATTGGTACCGCCGGGTCCGGAGGTCACGCAGACTGCCGCGATCCGTCCGCTGTATCTGGCATAGGCCTCGGCAGCTATGGCAGATGCCTGCTCATGATGGTTATATATACAGTGCAGGTTCTTATTATGCCCAAGGGAATCATTGAGGTGCATCGCTCCCCCGCCTGTGACCGTGAAAACAGTCTGTATTCCCTTTGAAACCAGAAAATCCGCTATGATCTCTGATACCTTTTTTTTCATAATTCAAGCAGCTCCTTTGGCGAGTCTATTGCGACTGCCCCCTCATAAAACTCCACATCTTTCCTGTTCGCAAAGCCGCACCCATAGGTGACTCCTGCAAAAGCAGTCCCTGCATCCCTTGCACCCAGTGCATCAAAATCCGTATCCCCAACCATCAGCGTCTCGCTGCTTGCGCATCCGCACTCCTCCATGCACATATTTATGATACCGGCTTTTGTGCGCTTTCCCTCGGGATCGCTCCCGTGAAGACTGTCGAGAAATACATCATATCCGAAATGCCTGCAAAGCTTTTCTGCCATCCACTCTTTTTTGTAGGTTGCAAGAGCCAGCTTCATTCCACGCTTTTTCAGTTCCGAAAGAGTTTCCCTCATACCCTCGTATTCTTCGGTCTGATACAGGTAGTCATCCTCCCCGTAATAACCCCTGAACTGATTTGATAGTTCCTTTGACTCCTCCCTGCTGACTCCGTATACCCTGACAAAACTGTCCTCTATCGGAGGTACGATGAAGGAATCGCAGATCTCTTCCGATGGCCTTTCAAGACCCTTTTCATCCATCGTCTTCATGATCGCCTTCATGATCCCGGGCTTTGTATTGAACAGCGTTCCGTCCAGATCAAAGATGACCAGCTTAATATTTTTCATATCTTGACTCCGTCACAAAGATGATCTCCGTCCCCTTTTCCCTCAGATTCCTTATCACCTTTGCAGTGTATTCGTTCAGCTCCAGAGCGTAATTGTGTGCAAAATCATATTCCATATCTTCATTGTAATAGTTCACTCTGGCTTCACTTGAATAGCCGTCAAAGCCCGCAAGAGCTATCTTTTTCACGCCGAGATCCGACAGCAGCCGCAGCAGCATCGGAAGCGAATTGTCCGGGATAGAACATTCCTCATCGATGAGCGAACTGTAATCTATAACACTGTCAAAGCTTCCTCTGGCGCTGGTGACGTTTGATGTGGCGATCACCTTCAGTCCGTTTTCCCGCAATTTTTCAAGCGATGATGACAGCTGCATATACCTCTTTGAATTTGAAAGAAAGATATAATCCGACCCTATCCCGTCAAAGTTCGTATTTATCGACATAATGACCGGTTTTTCATCCCTTATGTATGAGTCGATGACTTCCCTTTTTGAAATGACCGATTTTCCCGGACCGGCGATCAGTATCTCCTTCCCTTCAAACTCATCTCTTAACTTCTTTCTTGCGGCGCTGTCATTTATATCATTCTTCTGATATTCAAGATACAGTCCCTCTATGTATTCCTCGTTGAACGCAAGCCTTTCCTCCGGTTTTATCATCCCGAGGATCTCGTTTATGGATCTGACGGAGAGGGTCTTTTTCTTCATCAGATACTGGCTGTATTTGGGGTGACAGTCATTTGAGGCACACAGATAATACTGCATCTGATATCCCCAGGGACTTACTGCATAGATATTTCTGATACAGGTATCTATCATCTCCAGTATCTGATTGGTATCATATTTTTTCCCCAGATGCGTGTTTGCATACATGGTCAGAAGCTCCAAAGGGCAGTTTCCTGCACTCTTTCCCATGCCAAAGGCCGAGCCGTCTATGAGAAGCGGCCTGTCATCCCTGGTCTCCTCTATGAGGGATATGGAATTTGAATAGGCCAGCTGGAAATTATTATGAGCGTGATATCCGATCCTGACATTTCCGTCAAGACCCTCATCCATGATGTTGAAATAATGGAGCAGAGCAGAACGATCCAGCAGTCCGTAAGTGTCAACAATGGACATGGCAAAAAGACCTGAATCATTTATGTCCTTTGTCAGTTCCCTCATCTCTCCGTCGCTGTAGCCGGTGATGGATACGGGCTGGGCAAATACCAGATACCCTTTTTCTTTGAGCGCACGGCAAAAGCCCACCGCTTCCTTTCTGGTCTTTTTTTTGATCATGACCCTGATGCCGTCAAGGAGGGAATCCTTTGCATCACAGATACGCTCTATTGGAACGGTGCCATAGTCGATCATGGCAATGAGCTTTGATTTCTCCTTGTCCACTCCGCCAAATATCTTTTCAATGCCATCCGTATCGGGAGTAATCGATCTGTCTATGTTAAACTCCACAGAAGAATCTATGAAGCCGATCTCAATATGATCGATACCTGCGGATACCGATCTCTCGAGAAGATTTATGATATTGCCGTGACCAAAATTCCAGTCATTTACAAAGCCGCCGTCACGCAGCGTACAGTCCAGCAGACTTACATCCTTCATAACGCCTCTTTTATGGTCTTCACCATGTAATTGATCCTGGCCTCATCCATTCCGGGATAGGTGCCTATCCAGAAGGAATCGTTCATAATGGTGTCTGTGTTTTTCAGGTCTGACACGACCCTGTAAGCGTTTTTATTATCTCTGTATTCATCAAAGCAGGGATGGCAGATGAGATTTCCGGAAAAAAGCATCCTGGTCTGGACTCCCTTTTCCTCAATGTATCTGACAACCTTTTCCCTGGAAATACCTTCCCTCACAGTCATCAAAAATCCGAACCACGATGGTTTGGAGTTTTCAGTCGCCACAGGAAGTATGAGTCTGTCCTGTACATCCGAAAGTCCTTCGTAAAGCATATCAAAGTTCTCTCTTCTTCTTTTTACGAAGGAAGGGAATTTATCCAGCTGGGCGCAGCCCACAGCCGCCTGCATGTCGGTAGCCTTGAGATTGTATCCCAAATGTGAATACACGTATTTATGGTCGTAGCCCTTTGGCAGGGTTCCGTACTGCCCGTCATATCTGTGCCCGCAAAAATTGTCGGTACCGGGAGGACACATGCAGTCCCTGCCCCAGTCTCTCATCGATCTTATTATCCTGTGAAGCAGAGGGTCGTTCGTGTATACCGCTCCGCCCTCGCCCATGGTCATATGATGAGGCGGATAAAAGCTGCTGGTCCCGATATCGCCTACCGTTCCGGTCAGGTATGTTTTTCCGTCCATTGTATACTCGGATCCCAGAGCGTCACAATTGTCCTCTACAAGCCAGAGACTGTGGCGGTCGCAAAACTCCTTCACCGTTTTCAGATCAAAAGGATTGCCAAGGGTATGAGCGATCATCACAGCCTTTGTTTTCTCACTCAGTGCTTCCTCGAGAAGACTCGTATCTATGTTGTATCCCGGGATAGTCACATCAAGAAACACCGGTACCGCTCCATACTGAAGTATAGGGGCCACCGTAGTCGGAAAGCCTGCCGCAACAGTGATGACCTCATCTCCTCTTTTGATCCTTCGCTCTTTCAGTAAAGGGGAGGTCAGTGCCATAAACGCACAAAGATTTGCCGATGATCCGGAATTTACGACAGAAACGTATCTGACGCCCAGATAATCCGCAAACCTCTTTTCAAATTCATCCGTGTACCTTCCTGCGGTCAGCCAGAATTCCAGGGAACTGTCCACAAGATTCACCATCTCTTTTTCGTCATAAACCCTGGCTGCATAGGGGATCCTTTCCCCGTCACTGTACGGCTTTGCGCCGCATTTGAATTTTTTTGCATATTCGGCCACAAGGTCAAGTATCTCCTGTCGGGCCTCTTTTTCGTTCATCTCCTCAAACATCCTTTTCACCGCGATCCTTCATGAATTCTTTTATCTCTCGTTCCATCTCTGCGACTACATCTCCTCCGTTAGCATAAACCTTTGTCCAGTTCACCGTCTCCTCGACTGCTCTTTTGATATCCCATACAGGCTTCCACCCGAACGTATCCTTCATCTTCGTGCAGTCAAGACGTAAAAAACCGGCCTCGTGCGGTCCCCCGTCGGATCTGTCGATCCATTCCAGACCATGCCCCCAGTATTTGATGAAAAGCTCCGTTATTTCCCCGGCGCTGATGCAGTCTGATATCTCCGGTCCCACATTATATGCCCCCTCCAGTTCCTTGTGTCCGAACTGCTTTTCCGCAATGAGAAGATATGCAAAAAGCGGATCGAGTACATGCTGAAAGGGTCTGATCGAAGCGGGGTTCCGGACTATTATCTCATCCCTCCCGAGGGCTGCTCTGACGCAGTCAGGTATTATCCTGTCCTTTGAAAAATCTCCCCCTCCTATGACATTCCCGGCTCTGGCTGTGGAGATGGAAACCTGTCTGTCTCCAAAAAATGACTTCCTGTAGGAATGTGTAACCAGCTCCGAGCAGGATTTGCTGTTGGAATAGGGATCATATCCGTCAAGCGGCATATCCTCAGTGAAGGCTGTATCGTTGTCTTCATTCAGGTAAACCTTGTCGGTGGTCACATTCACAAACGAACGCACGCTTTCCGTACGCCTGACTGCATCCAGTATGTTCACCGTTCCCATGACATTTGTCTGAAATGTCCTGACAGGCTCATCATACGATACCCGCACTATCGGCTGTGCCGCCATATGAAAAACTATATCAGGCTTTCTGCTCCTGACTATGCTGAGTGTCGCTCCGTAATCCCTGATATCAAAAATGCTCTCATCTATCCTTTGTCCTATCCCCGTCAGATCATAGAGAGAAGGTACTGTCTCGCTGTCAAGTGCCAGCCCGCTGACCTTTGCCCCCGCATCAAGCAGTATCTTTGCAAGCCAGGTTCCCTTGAATCCCGTATGCCCCGTTATGAGGACCTTTTTTCCTTTATAAAACTCTAATCCCATTTGTTTATTCCGTTCCCATATATCTTGTATACATAGATATCAAATTATACCATATATTTCATTTCCACGAAAGTGGGACAGGGGACGTATCTCTGTCCCACTTTTATGT
>JAFSWJ010000334.1 GCA_017444545.1 Lachnospiraceae bacterium | reverse complement strand
GCTCTTTGCCGCGGCGACGGCAGGGAGGGAACCATCTCCGGCTTTGTCACCCTCAACGAGGACGACTGTACAAAGATCTACAAAATGATGATATGAGATCCTGATCTGCGGTGTATAATAAAAACGCGGATGACAGACTGCGCCGGAAGGTATGATCATAGTAATATAAGGATATAACAGATATTGACAACATATGGATAAAGGTGAGGGATAAACACAGATGAAAAAGATCGCGTACAGCGGCATAGAGGGGGCGTTTGCCCATGTCGCCGCAAGGAAGCTTTTTCCGGATGCGATTCATGTTTCCTGCAAAAATTTCAAGGAGGCCTACGAGTCGGTGGAAAAGGGAGAGTGCGATGCGGCTGTGCTTCCCATAGAAAACAGCTATGCCGGAAGGGTCGCGGAGGTCGATGCACTGCTCAGAGAGGGACCTCTTTTTGTAAATGCGGAATATGAGCTTCCCATCGTGCAGAATCTGCTCGGCGTGCGGGGCAGCAGCATCCGTGACATCAAAAAGGTCGTAAGCCAGAAAAAGGCTCTCGAACAGTGCGACGAGTATATCAAAGAAAAAGGCTTTGAAACGGAAGAAACCGTAAATACCGCAGTTGCGGCAAAGCAGGTGACGACACTTCAAAAGCTCTCGGTGGGGGCCATCGCAAGCCTCGAGGTGGCAGCGATCTACGGGCTCAAGGTGCTTGATGAGCACATCAATACAAAGGATGATAATAAAACCAGATTTGTGGCTGTATCCAAAACAAAGGAAGCCCCGGATCTGAGTGCGTAAAGGAGATCTGACAGATGGGAATGGCGTATGAAAGACAGCTTGCCATACCGGCAGAGTTAAAGGAGATGTATCCTTTGACTGCAAAGATGAACGAAACGGTTCAGGAAAAAAAGGCGGAGCTTGTTTCGATATTTGAAGGAAGGAGCAGCAGGCTCATCCTGATAATAGGACCCTGCTCCGCGGACAATGAAGAGTCGGTCATGGAGTATATCTGGAGACTCATACCGGTCCAGGAAAAGGTGAAGGAAAAGATCCTCATCGTTCCCAGGATATACACAAACAAACCCAGGACGACGGCAGCGGGATACAAGGGAATGCTCCATCAGCCCGATCCCACGGAAAAGCCGAACCTCTTCAAGGGCATTGAAGCTACGAGGCACCTTCATATGAGAGCCGTGATGGAGACGGGCTTTGTCTGCGCCGATGAAATGCTCTATACGGAAAACTATGCCTACCTTGATGATCTTTTGGTCTATGTCGCAGTGGGAGCCAGGTCAGTCGAGGATCAGCAGCACAGGCTCACCTCCAGCGGGATCAGCGTTCCCGTGGGAATGAAAAATCCGACCTCGGGGGATTACCGGGTGATGCTCAATGCCATCAGTGCCGCACAGAACAGCCATACCTTCATCTACCGCGGATGGCAGGTGCATTCTGACGGAAACACTCATACCCATGCGATCCTGCGAGGTTATACCGACCAGCACGGGACCATGAGGCCGAACTATCACTACGAGGATCTGGTCAGGCTCTGCGACTGCTACGATGAGCAAAAACTTTTGAATCCGGGTCTCATAGTCGACACCAACCATTGCAATTCAAACAAGAATCCCTTTGAGCAGAGCAGGATCGTCAAGGAGGTCCTTCACTCAGCCCGCCACGACCAGAGGATAGCGGACATACTCAAAGGCTTCATGATAGAGAGCTATCTGGAGGACGGAGCCCAGGAGCCCGGAGGCGGCTGCTACGGCAAGTCCATCACCGATCCCTGCCTCGGCTGGGAAAAAACGGAAAAACTGATCTACGAGATCGCCGATCTTGTTTAAAAAATGTGACAGTGTGACAGGGGGACGGTTCAATCAGGGGGACGGTTCTGGTTCAATCAGGGGGACGGTTCTGTGATTGACAAAAAG
>JAFSWJ010000333.1 GCA_017444545.1 Lachnospiraceae bacterium | reverse complement strand
TATGGAACCGGAATATGTGAGTGAGGAAGAATGGAGAGAGTTTCTTTCGACCTACAAAAAGATAAGAGAAAGCTTTGATTATGGAGACAGGAACATACAAAGAAAGATCCGGTATGCACTGCTTTTTCATGACATGGGAAAGCCTGCATGCATGACCGAGGATGAAGGCGGGAGCAGACATTTCAAGGGACATGCCGAAGTATCCGAAAAGATGGCAGCGGACATCCTTCACAGACTGCATTCGGACAACGATACCGTGGATACGGTAAAAAAACTGGTGAGATATCATGACCATCGTCCCGAGGCGAAAAAGAATCTCATACGCAGGGCCATGAGCCGCATAGGTGATGATTATGCTCTTCTTTTTCCTGTCAGAGTCGCGGACACTCTGGCTCAGAGTTCCTATATGAGAAAAGACAAGCTGAAGTATGAAGCCGAAGTCATGGAGCTTTATCTTTCGATAATAAGTGACAGGGAATGTGTATCCCTTTCGGATCTGGCAGTGAACGGGTCGGATCTGATAAAGGCGGGTATCAGTCCGGGTCCCGCTCTGGGAGAAAAACTGAGGGAGCTTTTGGACCTGGTTCTGGAGGATCCGGAATGCAATACAAAAGAATTTTTATTATCAAAACTATAGGAGCCCTGCTCCTTTTCATACTGATCCTCCCGGGGTGTGCAAAAAAACAGGCAGCCCCTGTGGCAGCTGCCGGTGTGGAGGATACCTCGGGAAATGCACTTGATGACCGTCTGTCTGCAACTGACACGGCAGTCTATATCTCGCACGATGAGGAAGCCGGAACGGTGAGGCTTTTGAATCCTGGAAACAACAGGGTATATGAGGTAAACTATGACAGGCTGACGGAATTCTATGACAGGTTTGGCAAGGTGTCAGTGATCGAACTGTTTGACATGGGATCCGTCGTGGATGTGGATATCTCAGTTCATTCAAAAACGGTCACAAAGCTGCAGCAAAGCCCCGATGCGTTTATCAGGAGAAATGTGGAAAACTACAGGGTGAATGCAAACAGGGGGGTGCTTTCCTGCGGAGAGGATAACTACAGGATAAATGTGGATACGCCCGTTTTCAAGAGCGGGAAAAGACTGAAACCCGCTGACATCGCAGAGGGTGATACCATCACGGTCACCGGAATGGATCATGATGCCTACAGCATCATCATCACAAGCGGTGACGGTCATGTGAGGCTTTCCGGAACAGAGTATTTCACGGGCGGATGGGTTCAGATAGGAAGGGATATCATAAAACCCGTCACGGATGAGATGATAATCGACGTGCCCGAGGGCTCCTATGACATGACTGTGACCTACAACGGGCGCGGAGGCGTGAAGCATATTGATGTTGAAAGGGGCCGGGAGATCACTGTCGATATCAGTGATCTGAAGGGTGAGCTCATTAAATACGGGACTCTTGTTTTCACTATATTGCCGGCATCTGCCGAGCCAAAAGTAAGGATAAACGGAGAAGAGATCGACTACCTTGAGCCAAGAGAGCTTGAATACGGAGTGTACCGCATAGAGGTGGAGGCAAAGGGTTACCTTCCCATCAAAGAAAACATCAGTGTCGGCCAGGAGATGGCAAACATACAGATAGAGCTGACGGAAACTGATGAAGCAGAGGATGAGGATACCGGGACAAAAAAGGAAAAGAGCTCATCGACTCTGCCTGTGTCCCTGAATAACCCGCCCACAAGCCTTTCGGGAAGTACATCCTTGTCATCATCGTCTTCTTCAGCAGCCTCGTCGTCCTCCGGGACCGGCAGTACCATACCGGCGACAACAAAGGGGAGGCTGTATATAGATTCACCGGAGGGAGCCGAGGTTTATTATGATGGTTCATACAAGGGAGTGGTGCCCACGGGCTTTTCAAAGACCCCCGGTACCCATGTCATAACCCTGAGGAGGGACGGTTACAGGACAAAGACTTATACCGTCACATTTGATGATTCCACGGATGATGAAACCTATTCATTTACTGAACTTGCCGAGGATGATTAAACAGGATCAGAGGAAACGGATATGAGATATATTTCATGGAACGTAAACGGATTGAGAGCCTGCCTGGAAAAGGGCTTTGAGGATTTTTTTGCGGATTCGGATGCAGATGCATTCTGCCTGCAGGAGATCAAGCTGCAGGAGGGACAGACAGATTTTTCCCCGAAGGGATACGAGGCTTTCTGGAACTATGCCGAAAAAAAGGGATATTCGGGAACAGCCCTATTTACAAAGAAAAAGCCCGTAAATGTTTCATACGGAATGGGGATCAAAGAGCATGACACGGAAGGACGTCTCATCACGGCTGAGTTTGAGGATCATTTTCTCATCACATGTTACACACCCAACTCCAAGCAGGATCTGTCAAGACTTTCCTACAGGATGGTATGGGAGGATGATCTGAGAAGCTATATGAAGGATCTTGAAAAAAAGAAGCCGGTCATCCTTTGCGGAGACCTGAACGTGGCCCACGAGGAGATCGATCTGAAAAATCCAAAAAGCAACCATCATAACGCGGGCTTTACCGATGAAGAAAGGCAAAAGATGACACAGCTTCTGGAAGCCGGTTTTACGGATTCCTTCAGATACCTGTATCCGGATGTCACGGATGTCTATTCCTGGTGGTCCTACAGGTTCAGTGCCAGGGCAAAAAATGCCGGGTGGCGCATAGATTATTTCATACTCTCTGATTGCCTGAGAGACAGGATAAAGGAAGCAAAGATCCACACGGACATAATGGGTTCGGATCACTGTCCGGTGGAGCTTGAGATAAAATGATGAAAGGAAGGTGAAACAATATGGGAGAGATCACAAAGGATACGACTATTGGCGATGTTCTCAAGATCAAGCCGAATGCCATCCCTCTTTTGATGGAGATAGGCATGCACTGCATAGGCTGTCCTGCATCCATGGGCGAGACTGTTGAGGAAGCAGCTATGGTTCACGGCATAGATGCAGATGATCTGGTATCACAGATGAATGCCATCGCTGACTGAAGTTATATTTGGCTAACTCAAGGACCCTGTTGTATAATATGAGGACATCACAAGTATCAAGGAGGAAACCAAAATGGCACATGTTATAAACGATTCATGCATCAGCTGTGGTTCATGCGCAGCACAGTGTCCCGTAAATGCCATCTCTGAAGGAGACGGAAAGTACGTGATCGATGCAGCAACCTGCATTGACTGCGGAGCTTGCGAGGCCGGCTGTCCTGTTGGAGCCATTGCAGCAGAGTAAATTTTTCAAATCGTCAGATCAGGGGGACGGTTCTCTGTTTTGACAGAATCAGAGGGGACGGTTCTCTGTTTCGGTACCTCACGAAACAGAGGACTGTCCCCTTGTTACAGTTTTTATTCTTCTGTTTCCGAGATCTTCAGAGTGAAGATGAATTCACTTCCGACACCCTCTGTGGATATTACATTTATGTTCTGATTATGGGCCAGGATGATCTCCTTTGTGATCGCAAGTCCAAGACCCGTGCCCTTCTTGTCCTTGCCTCTTGAAAGATCTGTTTTGTAGAATCTGTCAAAGACGAGCTTTATCGAATCCTTGGGTATCCCTATGCCGCTGTCCTTGACCGAGATAAAAGCTTTTTCGTTCTTTTCGGTCGTCTCTATCTTTATAATGGAATTGCTGTGCGAGAACTTGATCGCGTTATCGATGAGATTGTAGAGAACCTGCTGGATCTTGTCGGCGTCCGCATTGACAAAGAGCTCCCGGCCCGAAAGGATGAGTTCGAAGGCGATCTTCTTTTTGTCACACTGTACCTCAAAGGTCTCACAGGTCCTTTTGATCATGGAATTGATGTCAAAATCCGTGACAGTCAGGATCATACCCTTTTCGTTGAGGGAATTCAGCTCCAAAAGCCCGTTTGTGAGCTTTGTCAGCCTCTCTGTCTCATTCAGAACTATGGTCAGATATTTTTCATGCATTTCAGGGGGAATGGTCCCGTCTATCATAGCTGCAAGATATCCTCTGATGGAGGTCAGCGGTGAACGGAAATCGTGGGAAACATTTGAGATAAATTTCCTCTGGTCATCCTCGGTTCTCGCGATCTCCTGTGCCATGAAATTCAGGGTACCCGAAAGATAGCCCATCTCATCCCGCCTGTGGATATCAAGCGGATAATCCATGTTGCCGCGGGCATATTCCTCAGCGGCTCTGATGGTTTTTCTCAGTGGAATGTATACTGCCTGTGAAAATAGTATAAGGATCAGCAGGCTCAGGATAAATATGCCCAGAAAAGAGATATAGGTGATGTTCAGAAGCCTGTTTGAAAGCTCTTTTATATCTTTTAGCGGAGCATGGGCTATGACATAACCCATCACCGTATAGCGGTAGGTTATGGGATAAAAAACACTCAGATGTGGTTCATGGAAGATACCGTAGAAATCTCCGGTCATATAATAAGAACCGGTGGATGCGGCATCAAATTCGGAAATGACCGAAGAGGTCACGGATCCCTCGTTGTCACCGGAATACAGGATCTGACGTCCCTGATTGTCAATGATCCTGATATAGCATCCGCTGTATCCGGCAGTCCTTGTCAGTTCACGCAGGGCATCTTCCCTTTCCTTCAGAGCCTTTCCGAGCTCCATGCCGTAGTCGGTTGCGATGAGCTGTGAGGTGGCATAGAGACGTTCCGCCTCATCTTTGACGAGGACATGCTCGATCATCCGCCCCGTGAGGGCAGAGATCAGAATGAATCCAAGGATACCAAAGATCAGGTAGGCAAGCAGAAATTTAAGATAAAGGGTTTTGTGCAGCTTCATAGTGTTTCAAATTTGTAGCCTATGCCCCAGACTGTGGAGATACGCCATGCTTCGTGATCCTTTATCTTTTCCCTCAGACGTTTGATATGAACATCCACAGTTCTGGTATCACCGATATATTCATAACCCCAGATGTGATCCAGAAGCTGCTCTCTGGTAAAGACCTGATTTGGTGAGGAGGTCAGGAAATACAGCAGCTCAAGCTCCTTTGGGGGCATATCCACGCTCTTTCCGTAATATGTGACGGAATAATTGGTCAGGTTGATGCAAAGATCAGGGTATTCCACAACCTTTGCCCCTGTATCGTCGGGCTTTGAAGCGGGCGGGGCACTGTAACGGCGGAGTACTGCCTTTGCCCTTGCGATCAGCTCCTTTGAATCAAAGGGCTTTTCCATATAATCATCCGCACCGAGCTCAAGGCCCAGTACCTTGTCAAAAACCTCGCCCTTTGCGGAAAGCATGATGATGGGAACAGAGCTTTTTGAGCGGATCTCCCTGCAGACCTGATATCCGTCTATCCCGGGCAGCATCAGATCTAGCAGTATGATATCGGGTTTGAAGGAATCAAATACTGAAAGAGCACTCTCTCCGTCATTTACTATCTGGGTGTTGAAACACTCCTTTGTGAAATACAGGGATATGAGCTCCGCTATATTCTGATCATCATCAACTATCAGTACCTTTTGTTTGTCGACCATTTTTATTCCCCTTTGAATCTGACTATCGTGACACCGGCATCTCCCTCGCCGAACTGTCCGCTCCTGAAATCCTCTACATATCTGATCTTTTTCAGGGCATCCTGTACGGCACTCCGGAGAGCACCCGTGCCCTTGCCGTGTACTATCCTAACCTCGGGAAGGTGGGATACATAGGCATCATCCAGATATTTTTTCATCATTTCCACACCGTCTGCCGTTGTCTGTCCGATGATATTGAGCTCGGGGGAGATAGTCATGGCATGTCCCTTTGCGCTTCCCGGGGATCTTTTCTTCTTTTTTTCAAAAGGATCCTTTATCACCGTCTCATTCAGATCCGAGCAGTTGGTACGATACTTTATTATACCACATAGAACCGTGAGATTACCTTTCTGGTCGGGTTTCGTGGCAACGGTACCCTTGAATCCGCTGGAAACGATCTCTACCTCCATGCCGATCTTTATCTTTGACGGGTCTATCCCGGCAGCCTTTTTTTGAGGGGTTTTCTCCGCAGCCTCATCTATGGAAAGACGTAGTCCCGCCCTGTCTGCTTCCATCCTGCGTACAGCTTCTTTGTTTGCTGCAGTCCCGTATTTCTGGATATTTCGCAAAGCCTCATCGGATCGGTCCTTTGCGCTTTGCAGGATCTGCCTTGCTTCCCTTCGTGCCTCACCGAGGATCCTTTCCCTTTCTTTTTCAAGCCGGTCGTTCTGCTTTTGGAGTCTGGAGGCATTTTCCTCTGCTTCCATACGCTTTCTCTCAGACTCTTTTTTCACGTTTTCCAGTTCTATGCGGGCATTTTCAAGACGTCCCACGACATCTTCAAAGCCTCTGTCCTTTTCGTCCATCCTGCGTTCGGCTTCTTCTATCACATAGCCGGGAAGCCCGAGTTTTTTTGAGATGGCAAAGGCATTGCTCTTTCCGGGGACACCGATCAGCAGATGATAGGTGGGTGAAAGGGTTTCAACGTTAAATTCCTGACAGGCATTTTCAATGCCTTCCGTATTGAGAGCATATATCTTGAGTTCGGAATAATGCGTGGTGGCAACCGTGCGTACGCCGCGTACATGCAGAAAATTCAGGATGGACTGCGCAAGGGCGGCGCCCTCTTCCGGATCGGTACCGGCACCCAGCTCGTCAAAAAGACAGAGGGAGTCTTTGGTGTATGATCGAAGTATTCCCACGATATTTGTCATGTGCGAAGAAAAGGTGGACAGTGACTGTTCTATCGACTGCTCATCTCCTATGTCGGCAAAGATCTCCGAAAAAAGTCCCAGAGTTGAATCATCCGCAGCAGGGATGAAAAGACCGGACAGACCCATGATATGCAGCAGACCGATCGTTTTCAGGGTGACTGTCTTTCCGCCGGTGTTGGGACCCGTGATGACAAGCTGGTCGAAATCCTTTCCCAGCCTGATGTCTATGGGAACGACCTTCTTTTTGTCAAGCAGCGGATGTCTGGCCTTTTTTATATCCACGGAAAGGTCATCCGAATACTTCGGCCTCATGGCATTCATGTCAGCGGCAAGCTTTGCCCTTGCAAAAATATGATCAAGCTCCGTTGCTATGTCCAGACCGGCGGTTATCTCCTCGCAATGGAGGCTGATCATGGAGGACAGATCGGCAAGGATGTTTTGGATCTCCTGCTTTTCTTCTATCTGAAGCTCTCTGATATCATTGTTCAGTTTCACGCAGCCTTCCGGTTCTATGAAGAGGGTTGAGCCGGTGGAGGAAGTATCATGAACCATTCCGGGCACGAGATTTTTGCACTCTGCTTTGACAGGCAGACAGAATCTGCCGTTCCTGATGGTGATCACCGGATCCATGAGATATGTACGCAGCGATCCGTTGATCATGGAATTTAAGTCCGATCGGATCCTGTCATTTGATGTACGGATCCTTCTTCTGATGTCCTTCAGCTTTGATGATGCATCATCGGCGATCTCATCCTCCGAGATGATGCATTTTCTGATACGGGCAGGGATGCCGGGCAGGGGACTGATACATGAAAAGCGGTCCGAAAGAGAATCTTCCGTTTCATCATCTCCATAGGATGAAAGCGAGGCAAAACCTTCAAGCGTAGATGCGACATCTAAAAGCTCGCGCATGGAGAGGATGAATTCCTGCTTTGTGCTGAGGATACTTCTGCGGATATCCTTTATGGCACCAAAAGCAGGGGCTCCCTTTTTGAATATCCGGTTCAGGGCGTCCTCGTTTTCCTGCTGCAGACGTTCAAGCAAAGACAGATCCTTTACCGGAGAGGTTTTTCTGCACAGCTCCTTTGCCTCTCTTCCGGAGGCAAAGGCTGTCAGCATATCGGTCACTTTATCAAATTCAAGTTTATTCAGTACTTTCTCGTTCATAACAGGTTCACGAAATTGTAACAACAGTCCGTTTTTATTTCATTGATTATAGGCATATTATAAACTATAATAATTAATTGTTCACGAAAATTGTTTTGAGGGTAAATATGTCGTCTGCTTTTATCAAGGAGAAAATCAAAGACAAGCCTGTAAACAAGAAAAAGCTGTTTGTGAAATTCATTACAACTCTGTTGCTGGCAGTGGTATTCGGGGTTGTTGCGGCTGTTTGCTTTTATTTTACGATGAGGGGCATGGAAACCGTCAGAGGAGAGGTAAAGCCCTATCAGATCAGCCTGTCCTCCGAAGAAGAGACCGTATCCTCAGCTGAAGCTGTATCGGAAGACGATATTACGGATACAAAAGAGGAGGATGAAAAAAGGGAGGAGCCCCCGGCAAAAAACAGCGAGCCTGCAAGGACAGTTATCAATAATATAACAAACAAGGTTCTGATCACCCCCGAAAGTTATGAAAAACTCTACATATCACTGCACGAGACTGCGCGTGAGGCGGAAAAGTCCATAGTAACGGTGACAGGATCCGTATCAAATACCGACTGGTTTGACAACACCTACGAAAACAGCAATAACGGAGCCGGACTGATCATAGCCCAAAGTGAAAAGGAGCTGATGATCCTCACATCAAAGAGCGTCACGGACGGTGCGGAAAAAGTATCCGTTTCATTTGTGAACGGCGAGACAGTCGGAGCAAGGATTGTGAAGGCGGATTCAAATACCGGACTTGAGACCGTCGGGGTGAGTCTTGATGATATGAGCGAAGAGACAAAGGAAACCATATCGATAGCCAGGCTTGGAAATTCATCCTACCCGTCGGTTGTGGGCACTCCGGTGATAGCCATAGGAAACCCTCTGGGGATCAGGGGATCTGAGGCCTACGGACTCATTACCTCAAATACGAATGAGGAACAGATGACGGATATGAACACTCATCTGATAACCACCGACATCTACGGAAGTTCCAATGCTTCCGGAGTGATCATAAACTATTCCGGAAGCGTGATGGGTATCATTACTACAGCTTATGCGGAAGACGATACAAAAAATATAATAACGGCGTATTCCATCTCCGATATGAAAAGCCTTCTGGAAAGACTGGCCAATGACAGAGATGCCATGTATCTGGGGATCTATGGAATAGATGTGACCGATGAGGCGTCAAAGGATTTCGGGGTACCATCCGGAGCATATGTTACATCCACCATATCCGGCTCTCCCGCAATGATCTCAGGGATCCAGAGCGGGGATGTCATAGTGAAGATGGGTGAAAAAGAGATATCGGATTTTGGTGATTATACCGAAGCTCTGGGACAGCTGGAGCCGGATGATGATGTGACTATAACCGTACAGAGATTTTCCAGGGGAGAGTACCAGGAAATGAAGCTTGAAGCGACGGTCACTTCAAAGGAGTAGAGATGAGGTACTTAAAGGAATTAAAGGAAGGGGACAAGCTTTCCGACATATATCTTTGCAAACAGGTCACATCCGCAGTGACAAAAAACGGAAAGGAATACCTGAACGTGACGCTGCAGGACAAGACAGGGACAGCAGATGCAAAGGTCTGGGAACCGTCTTCCTCGGGGATAGGAGATTTTGATTCACTCGATTACATATATATCGTAGGCGATGCGCTGATCTTTAACAATCAGATACAGGTTTCCATTAAAAGACTCCGAAGGGCAGCGGATGGCGAATATGACGAGGCCGATTATCTGCCCGTCAGTCCCAGAGACAATGATGAGATGTACAGGGAGCTTCTGGCAGTCTGCAGGAATGTGAAGAACCCGTTTCTTCAGGAGCTTCTGCTTTCTTTTTTTGAAAAGGACGCGGATTTCATCAGCATTTTCAGAAAAAGCTCCGCGGCAAAGCTGGTACACCATGGTTTTGTGGGTGGGCTGATGCAGCATACCCTGGCAGTGACGGCTCTTTGTGAGTATTATACAAAGGCTTATCCGTTGCTCAACCACGATCTTCTCATCAGCGCAGCCATGCTTCACGATATCGGGAAAACAAGGGAACTGTCGAGTTTTCCTCAGAACGACTATACCGATGAAGGACAGCTTCTGGGACATATCGTGATGGGAAGCGAGATGATAGCTGACCATATAAGGGAGATCCCGGGTTTTCCGGAGAAATTAAAGCATGAGCTGCAGCACTGCATACTGGCACACCACGGACAGCTGGAATTCGGATCACCCAAGGTTCCGGAGCTGATAGAGGCCATGGCGCTGAACCTTGCGGACAATACGGATGCAAAGCTTGAGACACTGACTGAGCTTCTGGGAGAGGTGACGGACACGAGGTGGCTCGGTTATAACAGGTTTTTGGATGCAAATATCAGAAAGACTACCGATGGAATATAGGAAAAACGATGTTCTGACACTTGAGATAAGCTCACTCGGATCAAATGGGGAAGGCATAGCAAAGGCTGATGGCTTTCCCATTTTTATTAAAGATTCCGTCCCGGGAGATGTCTGTGAGATCAGACTCACAAAAGTGAAAAAGAGCCTTGCCTTCGGCAGGGTCATGAGGATCGTCAGACCGTCTCCCGACAGGGTCAACGCACCCTGCCCGGTATCAAGACAGTGCGGGGGATGCACCCTGCAGGCTGTAAGCTATGACAGACAGCTTGGATACAAAAGGGACAGGGTAAAGGAGTGCCTTGTCAGGATAGGAGGCATAGACAGGGACATCATCGACAGGGTGACAGAGGATGCCGTGGGGATGAACGAACCCTTCAGATACAGAAACAAGGCCCAGTATCCCATAGGATATGGCAGAAGCGGTGAACTGACGGCTGGATTTTTTGCCGGAAGAAGTCATGAGATCATCTCAAATGATGATTGCATACTGCTTCCAAAGGAGTTTGCCGGGATATTGAAGGCAATGCTTGACTTCATGAAAAGAGAAGGGATAGCCGCCTATGATGAAGGGTCACTCACCGGGGATATCCGGCATCTGGTCCTCAAAAAGGCCTTTGCGACGGGGCAGATCATGGCAGTCATCGTTTCAAGCGGTGACGCCCTGCCACATGAAGAGGCCCTTTGTGAAGCTTTGAAAGCTGCCGGCAATGTGACGACGGTTGTATTAAACACAAACAGGGATAATACAAATGTCATTCTGGGACCGGAAAACAGGATCCTTTGCGGCAGCGGGTATATCACGGACATCCTTTGCGGACTTAAGTTTCAGATCTCACCCTTTTCCTTTTATCAGGTCAATCCGTATATCGCCGAAAGGCTGTACGGTGCAGCGCTGGAATTTGCTGACCTTTCCGGAAAGGAAGAGGTATGGGATGTCTGCTGCGGAATCGGGACCATTACACTGTTTTTGGCAGGACACTGCAGGAGGATCACCGGTATCGAGATAATAAAAGAGGCCATTGATGATGCAAAGGAAAATGCAGCTCTCAATGGTATAGAAAATGCGGATTTCATCACAGGAGCAGCAGAGACTGTATTGCCGGAAATGGCAGCAAAAGGCAGACCTGATGTTGTCATCCTCGATCCTCCGCGTTCCGGAATGGAAGGACCGGCCCTTGATGCCGTTATCAAAGCATCTCCCGAAAAGATAGTCTATGTGTCCTGCGATCCTGCGACCCTTGCAAGAGATGTGAAGCATCTGTGTGATGCAGGATACGGGATAAAGCGGGTCAGACCCTATGACCAGTTCTGTCAGTCAGCCCATGTGGAAGTCTGTTGTTTGCTCACGAAAACAGGCAGAGGCTGAATCACCATCATTGCAGATAAATCTTTAATTTGATATACTTTTAGGATAATAAGGACTTGAAAGACTTTTTTCTTCAAGGCAGGCTCGCTATGGGAACAGTGGTATATTTTGATAATTATTCGCCGGTTGGGGACATCACGGTAGTTGCAATGTGCATGGCGATCTTTGCACTTCTTGCCGGTTCCTATATCAAAAAGAACAGTAATTCAGGCATCTTTGTAAATATAGTCATCTATCTGCTTCTTTCCGCCACTGCGGATATGGGCTACCATATCTCATACGGAAGGGTGACCGGAGGAGACTACAGCAATGTCAATATCATCAGGATCATCTATCATGGTCTGCTTTTTCCAACCTGCTCCTGTATGTGGTATATATAGTCTCACTTCTTGAACTGAAGGGAAAAAGAAAACATCTGATCATGTCGACATCGATACTTCTGTATATCCTGGTGATCACGGGAGATATCTTTGTCGCAGTGACGGGAGAGGGGATCAGCGCTGACCCGGCCACTCATTCGTCCGGTGTTATAAATGTATTTCTGACAGGTTACATCCTGTTTCTGATCATCATAGTGATACTCACCCTCAGGTTTGGCAGGAATCTGTACAAGAGGGTTATGTTCGGGTTTTACGGAACCATAGCGATCTCCTTCATGGTCCTTGTTTCGCAGGGAAGACACAACCAGAATTCCTTTACGGTAGCTTCATTTCTGCCGCCAACGGTAGCCATCCTTTACCTGCTCCACTCAAATCCCATCGATGCAAGGCTCGGCGCTGCCGATCTGGATTCATTAAAGGACACTATCAGATTTTACAGCAGGATCAAAAAGAAATTCCTTTTTGTAAGTCTTCACATCAAGGATCTTGATCCGGAGAATGCAAAGCTTCCCGAGGATATACGGACCATGATCAGGGAAACGGCGGGAATGATCTTCAAGATAGGATCTCTCTATCAGATCATGGCCGGACATTTCATATTCATTGCCCGAAAAGACCGGAATCTCGATTATATGGAAAAATGCAGGGAAATGCTGGGAACAGTGCGCGAAAAACTGGATCAGCATTCATACAACTATCGCATAGTCGTTGGAGAATCCATAGATGAGATAAGCAAAAAGAATGAATACACAGCTTTCATACGGGATATCGAGCGCCAGATGAGCACAACGGGAGTACATATGGTTGAGGAGAGTGATGTCAGACGTTTCCGGGAAAACGAATACATCCTGGAGCAGCTGAAAGACATCTGCCGGAAAAAAGATCCCGACGATCCGAGAGTGCTTGTCTACTGCCAGCCTGTCTTCAGTATCCGGACAGGAAAATATGATACTGCTGAAACACTGATGAGACTTGAACTGCCGGATCTCGGCATAGTACCTCCCGGCAAGTTCATAGAAGCTGCCGAGGAAAACGGATATATCCATGAACTGACATGGATCATTTTGAAAAAGACCTGTGATGAGATAAAAAAGTTTCTGGATGAGGGTTATGATTTCAAAAGACTCTCCGTCAACCTTTCAATGCTTGATCTTCGTGACGAAAATCTGTCTGAAAAGGTGATCAAAATAATACATACGGCGGGGATACCGGAGGAAAAGGTTGCCTTTGAGATAACAGAGACACAGACCGAGCTTGATTTTATCATGGCAAAGAACACGATATATGAGATGAAAGAACATGGCATCAAATTCTATCTGGATGATTTCGGCACCGGTTATTCCAACATGGAGCGTATCCTGGAGCTGCCCTTTGACATCATCAAGTTTGATCGGTCTCTTGTCATTGCAAGTGACGGGAATGAAAGATCGGGAAAAATGGTCGGAAGCCTTGCGGGTCTTTTTTCACAGCTTGATTATGCTGTGCTGTATGAAGGAATAGAAGACCAGAAAGATGAAGAGCGCTGTAAAGAGATGTCCGCGTCATATCTGCAGGGCTATAAATATTCCAAACCGATCCCCATAGGAGAACTGCGGAATTTCTTTGTTCAGGGCAAAGGAGCCTGATAGTCAGATGAAAACAGAAGAAAGCATCATACGAACGGAAGAACTGGTAAATTACAGACGATACAAGGACAAAGTGATCATCAGCGGACTGGGAATGATCATTTTTGGTGCATGGTCAGTCGTCAAGGTCTACATGATCTATTTTTTCAATGCGGAAGAGTATCTGTCGGATCTGGCCGAACTTAAATCAGGTGATGAAAAACAGATTGCTTTCATCCTTCTGACTGTCCTTTCAATCTGGATCTTCTGCTGGCATTTCTATGTAGGAATAACTGCCGTTCAGGAAGCCTTGAAACCAAAAGGAAAAGTGGCTTATATCATTTTCGGATGGCTTCTTTTTCTTTTTACTCTGTTTTCTCTTCCTTCGTATTTCACTTCAAGACCCGCATCGAAGATGACGGACACGATATTTGCTTCAGCCTTCAGTGATCTCATACTGAGCGTGATCCTCGGACAGCTCATTTATTATTCATCTGCTATGAAAAAGATAATAAAGGACGGTAACTGACATGCAGGAAGATTTTCATTATTACGCCACATACTGCGCCGCCTTTATTGCAGGCTATTCGCATGAGGAGAGCATGCAGATCTGTTACGGTGCACAGCTGGTGGATCTTTGTTCAAAAACATTTCTGACAAAACTCAAAGCTCCGCTGTCGGCGGCCACCACCCAGCTCCAGCTGGAGATGATGGATGCCAGAATGGATGTTGTAGGATTGCAGGATATCACAAGGATCTGGGCATCCTTTCATTTCCTGCCATACGATCTTTATGCAAAGAAGCCCAAACGCTCAAAAAGTTATATGCACAGATACAGGCTTATCTGCGGACCGGACAGTGAGCTTGTGAAAGAGACGGTGGGACTTGCAAAAAATACTTCTCTTCCGGCGGTGGGTCTGGCAATGCATGTTCTGGCAGACACCTGGGCTCACAGATATTTTGCGGGAACTCCTTCCCTGGTGATAAATAATACAAATTATCATTTCTATGAAACGGTTGAAATGGACGGGAAGACAACGGAAAGACAGATACGTTTCACTCACAATCCTTCGGCTCCCGATGATGTGTTTGAGGGAATTTATACGAACACCCTGTATCAGCCAAAGGAGATGGCCGTGATGAACCTCGGGCACGGCAGGGCAGGACATTTCCCCGACTACAGCTTTGCCAGATACAGGTATCTTCCGGCCTGGGGTGATTATGAGGAGATAATAAAGGATAATCCCTCCGACTACATGAATGCTTTTTGCCAGATGATCTACGCAATGAAGTTTTTACGGGGTGAGCGGGAGGAGTTTGAAAAAGGACGCTACGAAAAGGAGAGCATAAGCCGGTGGTCGGAAACGATAGATGGTATTTTGAGGAAAAGACAGCTCAATGCAAATGAGGACTGGAAGGAATTCGGAAAGAATCTTTCCGGCCGGGAAATAGAAGATTTTGATATCAAAAAATACATGGATGAATACATCCATGCCGAAAAGGATCAAAAGGATGATACCTATCTGGGGCAGTTCATCATAGCGGCCCTGAAACAAAAAAGTATGGTTACGGGAAGGATCTACAGATCCAAAAATCCCCTGGCCGGGATATCCGTAAACTACAACGGAAAGGGACTCAAAGGGATCCGGGATTATGCAAAACTCATAAGTGCCGTACAGGAGGAGAAGCATGAATCAGATTAAAAGGATAGGAAGTATTATCGCTGCTCTGTTCATGATATCCGGCGCAGCGCTGATGGTATATGAAACAGAGTTCGGGTATCCGTTCATACTGTTGATCCTGGGGGTTTCTCTGGAGCTGGCAGGGATAAGGGAGCTGATATACTATTTTTCCATG
>JAFSWJ010000332.1 GCA_017444545.1 Lachnospiraceae bacterium | reverse complement strand
TTTCCTCATTCGCAAGGATTATGTTCTTTCTGACGCCGTATACAGTCAGACTGATGATGATGATATCAAAGATCAGTCCCGCAGCAGGATTGATGATGACGGAAGGAACGATATCTGTCCTCTTCAGCACTATCACTGCCGTGTAAAAAGTGATGTACAGGAGCGAAAAGATCAAAAGCGGTGCCACTGTCTTTTCCCTGATATCCCGTCCTATGAGGATCAGGAGTATCACTGCAAGGCAGGTCACAAAGCTGAACAGGAAATACTCAAAGCTCTTGCCGTTGACAAAAAGGGGCATGGCACAAAAGATCAGGCTGCAAAAGATCCCTGTTAAAGCATTTGAGAGCACCGCGCAGATAAAGCCCAGTGCAGCAACGGGAACCGTAAACTCCGGAAGAACTGCAGAAAGGGCTGCAAGCAATGCGCAGGCTGCATAGGAGATCAGAAACCTGTTCATGTTCACGAGGTTGTCATACAAAAGATCCTTTTTCCTCACCGCCCTGTAAAGCTCAAAGGCCAGTCCCGCAGACAGCAAAAAGAGACTGACCATTCCCTTTATGACCGCTGTTGCGCCGCTTTGGACGACAAGCATCAAAACAAGCACAAATACCGGTGCCGTAAGTGTCAGCAAAAGCTCGCATATGAAAAAGCTGTTTATGCCCTTTTTTCTGTCAGATCTGTTTACGCTGTTTTCTTCCATTCTTTGCCTTTTTTTCCTTGTCCTTGTCATATTCCTCATAGGCCTTCACTATCTGCTGCACCAGGGGATGCCTGACCACATCCTTTGATGTCAGGTAGATGAAACCTATATCCGGTATCTTTTTTAATACACTCTCGGCTATATCAAGTCCCGAGGCGCTGCCGGGAGCCAGATCCTTCTGGGTCTTGTCTCCCGTGATGACCACCTTTGAGCCGAAGCCGATCCTGGTCAGAAACATCTTCATCTGGGCGGGGGTTGTATTCTGGGCCTCATCCAGGATGATATAGGCATTGTCCAGGGTCCTGCCCCTCATATAGGCAAGGGGAGCCACTTCAATGGCGCCCTTTTCCATGTTCTTTTGAAAACTCTCGGCCCCCATGATCTGATAGAGGGCATCATAGAGAGGTCTCAGGTACGGATCCACCTTGCTCTGCAGATCACCCGGCAGAAAACCCAGCTTTTCTCCGGCTTCTATGGCAGGCCTTGTCAGTATGATCCTTGACACTTCCTCATTTTTGAAAGCGGTGATGGCCTTTGCCATGGCCAGATAGGTCTTTCCCGTTCCCGCAGGACCGATGCCGAAAACGATCATCTTTTCCTCGATGGCATCGGTATAGGCCTTCTGTCCTGCCGTCTTTGGCTTCACAGGCTTTCCCATGACCGTATGGCAGATCACCTCCCTGTCTATCTCAACAAGGGAATCCTTTGATCTTTCATCTGCAAGTTCCATGGTATATCTGACCTTCTGCTCCTCTATCTGTGAACCGTTTTTTGAAAGTTTGATCAGTTCCTCAAAAACTCTCTTTGCTTTTTCCGTATCCCCGGCCCTGCCGTCTATGTACAATGTACTCTTTCTGACAAATACGGACACGCCGAAATGCTTCTCGATCAGCTTGACGTTTCTGTCGAGATTTCCGAAAACACTTTGGATATGGACATTGTCGTTATTATCTATCTCTATGGTCTCGATCATATGATCAGCTGATGATCCCCAGTATCAGGGGACCCTTCTGCACCTTCTCCCTTCCGATGACATAGGCCCGGGAAAGCAGTTTTTCCGCAGCTTCCAGTTTTTCTTCATCACAGGCAAAAATCCTTGCAAGTACATCTCCCTTCTCTAGCGGATCTCCCTTTTTCTTTAAAAGCTCAAGACCCACCGAAGGATCGATCTCCTCTCCCTTTACCTGCCTGCCGCCGCCTAAAAGCTTCACGCAGTTTCCGACCATTTCACAATGTATGGCATTTACAAATCCGTCATCCTCTGCAGTGAGATCTTTTATTATCCCGGCCTTTTTGAAAAGTGTTGTATCATCCGTCACCGACGTATTCCCGCCCTGGTTTTTGATCAGCCTGCAGAGCGCATCGAGAGCCCGTCCGTCACTGATACAGCCGTCTATCAGAGCCTTTGCTTCATCGCTGTCCTTTGCCCTGCCTCCGGCAAGCAGCATCTGGGATGCTATCTCAAGGCTCACTTCCCTTGTATCCTCGGGACCTTTGCCCTTTAACACCTCTATGGCCTCCATGACCTCCAGGCTGTTTCCTATGAAGCGCCCCAAAGGTTCATCCATATCCGTGATCAGAGCTCTTGTTTCAAGCCCTGCCAGTTTTCCGATCCTGACCATGCAGGAAGCAAGTTCACGGGCTTCCTTTTCTGTCTTCATGAAGGCTCCGCTTCCCACTGTCACATCCAAAACTATGGCATCCGATCCGGAAGCGATCTTTTTGCTCATGATACTTGAAGCTATGAGGGGTATGCTGTCCACTGTCCCGGTCACATCCCTCAGTGCATACAAAAGCCTGTCTGCCGGCGCAAGTTCGGCTGTCTGGGACATTATGGATATGCCGTCCGTATTTACAAACCTGATGAATTCCTCCTCGGATATGTCCGTCCTGAAACCGGGGATGCTTTCAAGTTTGTCAATGGTCCCTCCGGTAAAGCCCAGACCACGCCCGCTCATCTTTGCAACGGGTACACCAAGAGCTGCAACGACAGGAGCCGCAATCAGGGTCACCTTGTCTCCGACTCCTCCGGTTGAATGCTTGTCGACCTTGATCCCGTTTATCCTTGAAAGATCGAGCCTGTCTCCCGAATCAGTCATGGCCATGGTCAGAAATGTCGTTTCCTCATCATCCATGCCGCAAAAGCATATGGCCATGAGCATGGCAGACATCTGATAATCAGGGATGTTTCCGGCGGTGTAACCCTGTATCATATATCCGATCTCTTCCTTTGAAAGAGACTCCCCGTTTTTCTTTTTGATAATAAGATCGAGCATGTTCATAGGGCACAACCTTTTCATTTATGATACGGTTCATGATTCATGATCCTGAAGGCTCTGTAGATCTGCTCCAAAAGGATGACCCTCATGAGCATGTGCGGAAAAGTAAGATCCGAAAAACTGACCTTCAGGTCTGCCAGGCTGCTGATGCTTTCATGAAGCCCGTCGGATCCGCCTATCAGGAAAACGATATGACCGTCACCGTTTATCATGATGCTTTCAAGTTTTTGGGAAAAGTCCGCGGAAGAAAACCACTGTCCCCTGATCTCACAGGCTATGACATAAGCATCCGGCGGCAGTCTTTTTTTCATCCTGTCGGCCTCGGACTTTGGGTCGGGACCGTCACTTACCTCGTCTATCTTTAAGGTGCAGTACCTTGAAAGCCTCTTTGAGTACTCGTTTACAGCCTGGACAAAATAACTTTCCTTCAGTTTGCCTGCACAGAGGATCGTGATCTTCATCCTGTTCTTCCTGTCATCCGTAAAGCTTTGTGTAGAGCCTTTCGATGATGTCCGAAAGCAGCGCCTCATCAAGCTCAAGGAAGCGTTCCATGATCTTTTCCTTCATGAGATCCGTTCTCTCAAAGTAAAGATCGTTTTCATCTATCCTTTCATCAAAGCCGGCATCAATGGAATCGCTGTCATATTCCGACAGGAACCAGTTTATGATCTCTTCCCTTTTTTCGTTCTCGCGGACAGCCTCGCCTGCCGTCTTTTTTGCCTTCAAAAGAGCTTTTATCCCTGATACGATGAACAGCACAAAGAGAAGTCCCATGACAGACATGGAGATATATTTCATCAGACCTGCCATCTGCAGGGGTATCACACCGGCGATCCACAGTATCATCGCCACAGCTCCGACAACACCCACTATCAGAAGTGTATAACCTGAGGATCTGAGGTCCTCCGCTTTTTGTGAAAGAGTTTCTCCCGTACTCCTGCCGGTTTCGTTTTCTTCCATATTGTGTTCCCCCGGATATGATCAGTTCTTTGACGTCAAAAACTCATCTATGCTCTTTGCCGCATTCTTTCCGGCACCCATGGCAAGGATGACCGTGGCAGCCCCGGTTACCGCATCTCCTCCGGCAAAAACACCCTTTCTTGAGGTGGCGCCGGTTTCATCATCGGCAACTATACACTTTTTCCTGTTGACCTCAAGTCCCTTTGTCGTAGATGAGATGAGAGGATTTGGAGATGTTCCCAAAGCCATGATCACGGTGTCGCATTCTATCTCATATTCGGAACCCGGAACCTCAACAGGTCTCCTCCTGCCGGATTCATCGGGCTCTCCCAGCTCCATTTTGATGACCTTTATGCCCGTTACATTTCCTTCTTCATCGGAAAGGATCTCCACGGGATTTGTCAAAAGATTGAAGATGATACCCTCTTCCTTTGCATGGTGAACCTCTTCGGCCCTTGCGGGAAGTTCCTTTTCGGATCTCCTGTATACGACATGAACCTCAGAGCCAAGACGCAGGGCAGTACGTGCAGCATCCATTGCGACATTGCCTCCTCCGACCACAACGGTCTTTTTGCCGCAGTTGATGGGAGTGTCATGATCACTCCTGTATGCCTTCATCAGATTGTTTCTTGTCAAAAACTCATTTGCGGAATAAACCCCCAGAGCCTGTTCTCCGGGTATGCCCATGAACATGGGAAGTCCCGCGCCCGATCCTATGAACACCGCATCAAAGCCCTGATCCTCGAGCAGCTCGTCTATGGTCAGCGACTTTCCGACGATATAATCCGTCTTTATCTCAACTCCGAGAGCCTTCACGTTGTCTATCT
>JAFSWJ010000331.1 GCA_017444545.1 Lachnospiraceae bacterium | reverse complement strand
GTCAAAAAAACATCAAAGGACAGACAAAAGATCAAAAAGGAGTACGATTTTTATTATCTCCTTCCGGACGATATGACGCCATGGTTTGTGATGCCCTATGACTTTCAGGACGACGGGAGCATCGCCTCATACAGCATGAAACGCTATCATATGGCGGATCTGGCCCTCCGCTTTGTCCACGGAGCCATCGATACAAGGGAATTTGACAAACTCATGGAGATCATTTTTTATTTCCTGAAGAGCAGATCCGCAAAAAGCATCACAAAGGAAGAGTACAGAAAAAAAGCAGACGAACTTTATCTCACAAAGGTAAGAGATCGTGTAAAACAACTGAAAAACCATCCCTCCTTCAAAAAGATATGCAGGCTGTCAGGCGGGCAGGAAGAGGAATACATTGACAGTCTGGTGGAAAGATATGAGAAACTGTATGAAAGTACGGTCAGAGGTTCGGATATTGAACCAAAGAGCGTGATAGGCCACGGAGATCTCTGCTTTTCAAATATCCTGTTTGACAAAAATACCGAGCTTATGATGCTGATCGACCCGAAGGGTGCTTCGACACCTGAGGAGATGTGGACAGATCCTTATTATGATATAGCAAAGCTTTCACACTCCATCAGCGGCAGATATGATCTTTTCAACAGCGGGCTGTACAGATTTGATCTGGATGATGATCTGGAGCCTGTGCTGGAGATAGACTTTGACAATTCGGCGTACGTGAAGATATTCCGGAGGTATCTGGAGGAAAACGGCATATCCTTCAAAATGGTCAGGGTTTTTGAAGTTTCCCTCTTTCTGTCGATGCTTCCGTTGCATATGGACTACCCCAAAAAAGTGTTTGCATTTATGAAAAATGCGGAAAGGATAATGGATGAGATCTAATCTGATAATGCCCATGGGCGGAGCCGGTACCAGGTTCCTCAACAACGGGTTTGAATGCCCGAAACCCCTCATAGACCTTTGCGGGGAACCCTTTTTCAAATGGGCCTGCGATTCCGTTTACGGACACATAAAGCTGGCTTCGCTTACATTTGTAGTATTGCAGGAGCATATAGACAGATTTGCAATAGACGAAAAGATACGGTCTTATTATCCGGAGGCAAAAATCGTGAAATTGCCACATGTCCTCAACGGAGCAGTGCTGACTGCCATGGAGGGTGCAAAGACCATTGTCAACGACGGTCCGGTACTGTTTTGTGACTGCGATCTGATGTTTGACTGCAGGGAATTGTACGATCTGTACGATTCCGAAAGCTTTGAGGCTGACGGTTCTCTGCTGACCTTTACTTCAGATTTTGACAGATACAGTTATGTTGAGACTGACAATGCGGGCTATGCGGTCAGGACCGCAGAAAAGCAGGTGATCAGCAGCCATGCCATCACGGGAGCCTATGGATACAGGAATGCGAAACTTTTTCTGGATGCCGCCGAAAAATACATGGATGAATGCGAATATAACGAATACTTCATGAGCGGGATTTACAATATTCTGATCAGAGAGGGCAGGAAGATAAAGGTGCTCACGGTCGATGAGACCACTAACTTCGGCACACCGGAGGAATACGAGGCAGCCGTGAAGAAATTCAGCAAATAAAGGGGTAGAGACAGGGGACGGTTCTTCTGTTTTGGCTTTTCACGAAACAGAAGAACTGTCCCCGATAGGAAAGGAGAAAAAATGAACGAAAACATCATCAAAAGAAACGAACTGCTTGCAGGGAAGGTCATAAAAGGACTTGAATCAAGAAATATGACAGGCTACTACGTACCGACCGCGCAGGAT
>JAFSWJ010000330.1 GCA_017444545.1 Lachnospiraceae bacterium | reverse complement strand
TCAATCACAGAACCGTCCCCCTGATTGAACCATCCCCCTCTCCGGCTTATTTTTTCTTGTGAAATACTATGGCTCTGTCGTTTACAAGCTCGTAGTAGGATGCTCCCACGCCTGTCTCATCAAGGTAGATCCGAAACAGGACAAACACGGGATTGTCATTGTCCACACCGTAGAACTTTCCCTCCTTGTTCCCTGTGGAATAAGGGATGACTGCGGTGTGGCCGTCAAGGTCCTCTCTGGACATTTTATATGCATAAAATTCATTACCGGTTGAGGTCTTTTGAGACAGGAATTCATCCGCGCTTCCCTCAAGCATCGAATCAAACACTGTACAGACGCCATTCAGCATGGGCTTTGCATGCAGCACCGCATTAAAGTAATGAGCCTTACCGGTAGTCTTGTGATTTACACCATATACCACGACAAAATCCTCATCACTTGTCAGCTTGAAATCAGGAGTAATAAGGTATGCCGCATCATGTACGTCCCCGTTGGCATTGACATCATTCGTGTAAGCAGTCAGTCCGTCAATTATGCCTATTTCCGTGGTAAGCTCTTCATAATCGTATTCATCCGAATATTTATCGATCACCGCATCCCGGATCTCATCAAGGTTTTCACTGCAGCGTTCCACCCTGGCCGCTTCATGAACTCCGTTTCCTCGTGGTTTGAGATCCATGACCTCAAAAGGATTCTGTTTTACTTCTTTTTGGGGCGTAACCCTGAAGACACAGGAATTTTCCGAAAGAGCATCTATGTATGCATCATAGGCATCCCTGTCCTCAGGCTGGGATATGCGTCCGAAAAGACTGAAGGTATCCTTTCCCTTTTCAAGTCCCATACGATAGACATCGGCCGGGATCTCCATCACGTTGACCATGCTCTCCGGATATCCCGCCTCGTCAAGACACCCGATCACGCGTTCCTTCACATCCCTGTTTGCGCACATGACTATGACTGCCGTCGTGCCAAACGCGCTGTCACCGTCATGACGGGCATTGAGCATGTCAACAGGTGCTCCTATGGAGCCGAATATGGTATGGTACAGCCCGGTCTCTTCATCCCCGAGCCCGAAGAAGCCCTTTTCTTTTGAATAGTCCTTGCCCTCCTTTTGTGCCGTAAACATATCATAGGTAATGAACGACCAGTACTTGCAGGGATCCGGAAGCTTTGTAACCACGACCACCGCCTCATCCTGCCTGAGTTTGAAATGCATGCCCTCGGGAGAGAAAAACGGATTCGGAACCTTTTGATCCGGGGCATCGGGAAGATCAAGTATCAGATAATCAGAACCTGCATTGTTCCCGAAGCAGGTTTTTAGCTTTCCCTCCGATGCAAGCTTTAATGTGTCAAAAGGATAGAGCTTACCCTGTGAAACCTGAAAATCCGACTCTTCAAGGGCATCCTTAAGTTCGGCGGAATTATCCGTGTACCCTGTTCCACGGCTTTCAACATCCGCGGTTTTATTATCCTCAGCTTCATCATTCTCCTTCTTACCGCTTGCGGCTTCATCGTCAGCGGTTTTATTATCCGGCTTTTTGTGAAGCACCATCACACGGTCATACACCACCTCGTAATAGGATGCTCCCGTTCCGGTATCCTCAAGATATGATCTGAAGGCCACAAGCACCGGGTTGCCGTTGTCCACGCCGTAGTATTTGCCATCCTCGTTACCGGTGGAATAAGGGATCAGTGCGGTATTGTCATCCATCTGTGTCCTGGCCATCTTGTATACGTAGAATTTATCGGCATCCACAGAGTCATTAAGCCATTCCTTCGCACTTCCCTCGTACATCGAATCATATATGCTCGTCACGCCGTTTAACATGGGCTTTGCATAGAGGACTGCATTTGAGTATATCCCCTTGCCTGCAGCCGTATGATTGACGCCGTAGGTGATGATAAAATCCTCATCCGAATCCAGAGTAAACTCCGGTGTCATCAGGTACATGGCATCCCTGTTGTCACCCTTGGCATTAAAATCGGTAAAATATGCCGTCAGGCCTTCCGGCACGGCTATTTCGGTTGGAAGTTCTTCTATCTCGTACTCATCCGAATACGTATCCATCAAGGACTTGCGGATATCGTCAAGGGTCTCCTCCGCGTCTTCAATATCTGCCGATTCATGTTCACCGTTTCCGCGGGGTATCACCTTTTCATTTTTATATGAATCCGACTTCACTTCCTCTTTGGGGGTCACCCTGTAGACCGTTGATCTTTCGGATATATTATCGAGAAAATCACGGTATGCATCTTTGTCCTCGGGCTGGGATATACGCTGGAGGAAAGAGAAGGTATCGGCACCCTTTTCAAGTCCCATCCTGTAGGTGTCCTCAGGGATCGGCATGATGTTTATCATATCCTCATCATATCCGGCTTCATTCAGATAGCTGACCACACGGTCATTTACGGTCCTGTTGGCACCGATCACGATAACAGAACGGGTACCGAAGCTGCTGTCACCGCTGTGCTTTATATTTGTCATATTGAGGGAATTTCCGATGGAACCGAAGATCGGATGATAGAAGCCCGTCTCCTCATTTCCCACCTGAAACATCCCCTGGATCTTTGTATAATCCTTGCCGGGCTTGTCCTGCGCGAACATGATGTAGTTAATAAATGAATAATACTTGCATTTTTCGGGCAGGTCGGTGATGAGTACGATCGCCTCATCCTGACGGAGCTTGTATTCCCATCCGCCCGGAGCAAAGTACGGATTGGCAGGAAAATTTTCAACCTTCGGATCATCATATTCCGTGGTAGTCTCATCGGGCCATCCCATTTTCTTTGAGCCAAGTGATGTATCCTGCTCCGGAGCTGCCGGCAGATTAAAGACCAGATAAGCCGAACCCGCGTTATTTCCAAAACAGCTCAGAAGTTTCCCCTCGGAGGCAAGCTTCACCGTATCAAACTCGGTGAAAAGGCCCTTCTGGACATACAGATCATTGTCCTCCATGACCTTTTTGAGCTTTTCCGCATCTCCTGCTTTCTGAACAGCTTTTGTTTCGGCAGCATCTTTTGTATCAGCGATGGTCTTTGTTCCGGCAAAGGTCTTTGTTTTGGCTGCCTTTCCCTCAGCTGCTGCCTTTCCCTCAGCTGCTGCAGGCACGGCAGCTGTTGCCGCGGCAAGCATCGCAGTCACAAGTAAAGTGATTAGTTTCCCGGTCTTGATCATGTTTTTTCCCTCTTTCGTCTTGATTTTATTGCAACAATAAAAAAACCTGTTCCTAATGATAACACTACAGACCGTACCGGGACAAGAGAATGTGACAGGGGTGT
>JAFSWJ010000329.1 GCA_017444545.1 Lachnospiraceae bacterium | reverse complement strand
GTCCCCATAAGCTCATCCGGCTTTGTGATGTATCGCACTCCGAAATCCGGGTCGCCTTCAAGCGGCGACAGATCCGTGAAATTTGATATGTGGGCAAGCCTGATGACCGCAGTATCAAACGCCTTTTTGTGCGTCCTGTTTTGAAGTCTGTCCGACATTGAATCCTCATCGTCCAGATCGATATCCATAAAAGGTATTGTCCCGGCCACCGCTATCCCGGTCTTTTCCTCTATCATCCTGATCCCGGGTTCAAGCAGGCTTTTGTCCCCGCGGAATTTATTGATAATAAGACCGCGTATCCTTTTTCGTTCTTCCTCATCAAGCAGTCCAACCGTACCGTAGAGCTGCGCGAACACACCTCCGGGATCTATGTTTCCGGCAAGGAGTACCGGCGCGTCCAGAAGCTTTGCAAGCCCCATGTTTACTATGTCATCCGCCTTCAGATTGATCTCCGCCGGACTTCCTGCGCCCTCGATGACGATAATGTCGTTCTCCGCGGCCAGACTGTCGTACGCTTTTATTATATGGGGGATGAAGTCCTTTTTTGCGGCAAAGTACTCCCTTGCGCTCATGTCCGCATAAACTTTTCCGTTTAATATGACCTGGCTTCCTGTGTCTGAGGAGGGTTTCAGGAGTATCGGGTTCATGCGCACATCGGGATCCGTACAGGCAGCCTCTGCCTGCATGGCCTGGGCGCGGCCGATCTCAAGACCGTCCTTTGTCACATATGAATTCAGAGCCATGTTCTGGCTCTTGAAGGGTGCAGTTTTATATCCGTCCTGAAAAAAGATCCTGCAGAGGGCTGCCGTGATCAGGCTTTTTCCCGCGCCCGACATGGTGCCCTGGATCATTATACTTTTTGCTTTCATTATTTATCAGTCCTTTTTCGGGAAGAGTGATCCTATGACATACATCGAAGCGAAGCCTCCCGCAAAGCCTCCCATATGGGCGGTCATGCTGATGTTTTTTGCGGAAGGAATGAGCATCAGCACACAGGCTATGACCACTCTCCTCACGTTCATCCCCGGGATCCCGTCCTTTTTGTTCACCGATACCGCAAGGATGGCGCCCAGGATTCCCAGGATCGCACCCGATGCTCCCACGGTAAAAAAGTATCTGCCGGTGAAACCGTCCCAGAGCAGGGTGAAGAGGTTGCCGGCTATGCCCGCAAGGAAATACGTCAGTGCGTACCTCCAGTGTCCCAGCATCCTTTCCGCCGTGCTTCCCAGCGCAAAGAGTGCGAGCATGTTTGAGGCAAGATGCGCAATATTGGCGTGGAGGAACATCGCTGTTATTATCCTCCACCACTGCCCTGCGGCGACAGCGGGATAATAAATGCCGCCTGTCTCGCTGCTTAACGGCAGGTTTTTAAGTGGCGGTAGGAAATACTGCAGATATCCCAGCAGGAAGATGATGACGTTCATGGCTATGAGCCTGTTTGTTACCGAATTTATACGTCTGT
Organism: Lachnospiraceae bacterium; assembly: GCA_017444545.1. GTDB lineage: Bacteria > Bacillota > Clostridia > Lachnospirales > Lachnospiraceae > NK4A144. The sequence goes on along the minus strand of JAFSWJ010000329.1, from coordinate 148 downwards.
TTTTCATGCTCCTATCATAAACCCATAGTTATTGATACACAACCGGTTTTACGGTATACTCCTTTCGGAGGCAGCTTATGACTGAATTTGAAAATTTCAACGATATAATAAAGACTCTCAGGGCTCCCGACGGCTGTCCCTGGGACCG
>JAFSWJ010000328.1 GCA_017444545.1 Lachnospiraceae bacterium | reverse complement strand
GATGTCGCCCTTATGCAGACTCTGGATCAGATTCAAAAGACCTTCACTGTCGGAAACGCTGTCATCCTCGGACTCCTCACCGTTTCCGGCCTTTTCCTTTTCAGGTTCCTTTCCTGCGATCTCCAGAAATCCCGGGCTTTTCAGTATCTTTACGTTTGAAAAGAATTTTTCCTTTCCGGCCTGAAGCGTAAGCGAGGCCTTTGCATATACGGCCGGCGGATAAAAGATCGAAAGGAAACGCCTTGCGATCAGATCATAGATCTTTTTCTGAAGCTCGGACAGGGAATCAAAACGGGACAGATTTCCGGTGGGAATGATGGCATAATGATCAGTAACCTTGCTGTCATCCACATACTGGGTCTTTTCAATCCCTTTATACAGTCCCTCATCCCGAATCTTAAGTACAAAATCCTTTACGGGTCCGTATTTATAAAGCCCTGAAAGATTCTTTGTGATCTCCTTTGATACTGCAGTTGTCAATACTCTGGCATCCGTTCTGGGATAGGTGGTCAGCTTGCTCTCATAGAGGGTCTGTACCGCATCCAGCGTCTCATCGGGGCTTATCTTGAACCGTTTTGAGCATTCCGCCTGCAGTTCCGCAAGGTTAAATAATAAGGGCGCTCTCTTCTTTTCATCCGTGATATCACTTTTGAAGACCATGGCAGAGCTGTATTCCGACATCTCCGTAATAAAGGCTTCGGCATCGGCCTTTTCCCTGAAGCCCTTTTCGTTATAAAGCTTCGGCGATTCAAAATAAGCGGATCCCTTCACGGCCTTCCAGGCGCCGGTAAAGCCCTGGTCATCCTTTTCAAAGGAGGCATTGATCTTGAAGAAGGGTGTCTCTTTGAAATCCCTGATCTCCCGTTCTCTTTTGACCACCATCCCGAGGACACAGGTCATTACCCTGCCGACAGCTATGGCAGTATATTTTTTCGTGCCGGCAGTCTCGTTCAGCATCCTTCCGTATTTGACAGAAAGGGCCCTGGAGAAATTTATGCCCATGGAGTAGTCCTCTATGCCGCGCATGATCCCGGCATTTGCCAGGTTTCTGTATGCCTCATAGGGCTTTGCCTCGTTGATGCCGCGCATGATCTCTTCTTCTGTGGTGGAATCTATCCACACCCTTTTTTCGGTCAGACCTTCCCTGACACCGGATTTCATCCTGATCAGCTCTTCTATGACCTGTCCTTCGCGCCCGGAGTCTCCGGCCCACAGGACCAGATCGATATCCTTGCGGTGCAGACAGTTCTTCACCGATTCATATTGTTTTTTCACATTTGGGATCACATCATAGAGATAATCGTCCGGCAGAAACGGAAGATCTTTTAACGCCCATTTTTTCAGCTTCGGGTCATAGCTTTCCGGGTACAGCATCTCGACAAGATGCCCGACGCACCAGGTTATACAGTATTTATCATTTTCTATCAGTCCGTTACCGTTGCCCTTTACGTTCAGTATCTTTGCATACTCACGTGCAACCGAGGGCTTTTCGGTTATGATCAAGGTCTTGCCCAAATTATGTCCTCTCCGATCTTTTCACTGGTATCTTTTCTGAAGCCCCTGACCGTTTCCGTGATACCGGAAGTGACAAAAGCTTCGCCGTTTACCAAACCGGCATCACCTGAAGGATATTCGGAAAACTCGATCTTTATCCTTTTGAAATCATCCTTGAAAAAGAAACTGACGGATCTTTTGAACTCGCCTTCGATAAAAGCCGCCTCTACCAGCAGGCACAGATCATCATCTTCATCTCTTGCAAAACGTCCTATTCCCGAGACAAGATAGATCTCACCTCTGAAATTCATCACACAGTACCTGTCACGATCCTGACAGACAAAGAGATCATTCGTCCTGTCTCCCTCTTTCAGATGTATGACAAGACCCCTGTGGTCTTTTTCAGAAGATACTTCGGAAAGTCCGAGTGTATGGTTGTTCTTCATATATTGCATAAAATACGGCATGAATCCTGTATGTCTGTCAGACAGAACGTAGGTGTGGCTGTTTATCACATCGCACATCCTGTCAAAAGGAAGGTTTGATGACGATTCTCTTTTCTTTCTGCGCCATCCTCCCCTTTTTACGGTTATCTTTCTGTTTCTTTTTGCAAAAGAGGATAATAAGGACGACAGTTCATTAAAGGCAGCCCTGTTTTCCACAAGGAAGGCCGGAGGATTGTAGACTGTTCCGAAATAGGAAGCGGCAAGACGGTTTACCTTTTCGTCACACTTTTTTCCGCATCCGGAATTTATCACGATGACTATTCCGTTTTGAGGGAAAATGAAGCATTTTTGAAGCATGCATCCCGAAAGGACAAGCTCACCCTCTTTTGCACCGGTCCATATCTGATAACCGTAGCCTTTTGACCGGTCGTTATCAGGATGAAACACGGGAGTCGAGGATCTTTTGATCCATTCTTCGGATATGATGCGCCTGCCGTTGTAAACGCCTTTATTAAGATAAAGACACCCTATCTTTGCCACGTCCTCAGGATACATGAAAAGCCCCCACCCGCCTTTGGTGATGCCCTTCGGACATCTTTCCCAGATATATGAGGTTATACCAAGGGGGGCAAAAAGCCTTGTTTTCAGGAACTCGTCCATGGGAAGCTTTGTAACTGCGGTTACCGCAGCAGAAAGCATATAGGTGTTCATTGAGTTGTATTCAAATCCTGCGCCGGGTTCAAAATGCAGAGGGGCATCAAAAAACATCCCCGCCCAGTCATTTCCGGAAAAGATCTTTTCCTCGTTAAAGGTGGAGCCTGAGGACATGGTCAGAAGATCATGGATCGAAATATTCTTGAGCTTCAGTGAATTCAAAAAGGAAATGCCGGATCCGAAGATCTCGGTCAGCTTCGTATCGGGTGTGAGTTTTCCCTCATCACAGAGGATCCCGATGGCAAGATTTGTGATACTCTTTGCAATGCCCTCCGTATCGTGCCAGGTTCCGGGAAGACAGGGAGCAAAAGAGGCCTCAGCTATGACATTTCCCTGACGCATCATCAGGAAATGATGCAGATCACAGGAAAGAGCTGAAAGATCATGAAGAAAATCACTGATATACAGGGAAGAAACCCCGACACTTTCCGGGGTTACCCTCAAAAGATCAGAATCATTTTTTGATCTGATACGGCATGCCTGTATCTTTTGCGGCTCATAATCAGCCTTCAGGAGACTGAGGTCACATTGCGGCTTCCAGCACATATTTTTCAAAATCCTTTTCTTCCATCGGCTTTCCCAAAAGGAATCCCTGTATATTGTCACAGTTGATCTTTTTGAGGAAGTCCATCTGCCCTTCTTCCTCCACACCCTCGGCTATGGTCTCAAGCCCGAGCCTTTTGACCATATTCACGACAGATTCGGTGATGATACCGGTGGTATCATCGGAGATCACCGTGTCAATGAAGCTTTTGTCGATCTTCAGCGTGCTGATCGGCAGGGACCTCAGATAGGAAAGGGATGAGTATCCGGTGCCGAAATCATCAAGAGCTATCTTCAGACCAAACTGACGCAATTTTGAAACCTTTTCGATTATCTCCGAGGTTTTCTCTATCAGAACGCTTTCGGTTATCTCAATCTCGAGATTTTCCGGATCTATGCTGGATGAACGCAGAAACAGGAGGAGGTCGTCTACAAAGCTGTCCTTTTTCAGCTGGATCGCAGAGATATTGATGGACATTATACCGTTATAATTGTATTTCTGGCGCCACTCCTCAAGCTTGTTTACCGCAGTCCTTATCACCCACTGTCCTATGGGGATGATCCCTCCGCTCTTTTCGGCAAGGGGGATGAATTTCATGGGAGGTATGTAGCTTCCGTCATGCTCGCGCCATCTGATGAGTGCCTCACAGCCGCGCAGCTGCCCCGTCCCGATGTTGTACTGCGGCTGGTAGAAAAGCTCAAAATTCTGCATCAGGATGGCATCCTGGAGACGCTTTTCGACTTCAAAGCCTTCCAGGAATTTTTTCATCATGTTTGTATCAAAATAATGGATCTTTTCGCGGTCGGAATCCTTTGCCGCATATACGCAGATCTCGGCATTCTGGAGAACTCCGAGGCCGGTTGTTGCGGAATCCGGAAATACGGCAACGCCTACCGTCACGGAAAGATAGATCTCGTCCTTATTACTCAGGGTGAAGGGCTTTTTGAGACGGTTTCTGATCTCGGAGACGATACCCTCCACGCTTACTTCCTTTCCGGGATCATATACGGATATGACAAACACATCGGTGCCGAACCTTCCTACTGTCACCCTTTCATTGTTAAAGGAGGAAAGATACTGTCCGAAGAGCATGATGAGCTCGTCGCCGTAAACAAGCCCCAGGGAATCGTTGATCCTCTTGAAGGAATCTATATCAACGAGGGCAACATGCAAAGGCACATGCTCTGACTTTGCCTTTTCAACCTTTTCATTTAACTGTTCAATGAAAAAATTTCTGTTTATGAGACCGGTCTGATTATCATAATAAGCAAGGTAGGTCAGTTCGTCCTTTTGGACCTTCAGCCGGGTTATGTTCCTGAAGCTGACATATTTTTCCTGCGCAAAGCCTTCCTCATCCCTGATCAGAAACGAGGTTACTTCTATCCATTTCCTGCCTGTCTTCAGGCCAAAATCCTTTGTTATGATATCGCAGTCCCTGTCAGGATCGATGGACAGTATATCCATGACACTTTCTGCATCCTCATTCCTGACAGCTTCACGTATCTTTTCGATATCGTCAACACCTGTCACATCCACTCCGAGCATGCCCTTGAAATTTCCGACACAATGAAAGTCTCCGCTTTCAAAATTGTACGAAAAATATGCATTGCCGGACACATCAAGGAACTTGTCAAAGATATGCCTGTCAAGGCTCAGCCGTCTGTTCTCTTCTTTCAGAAGATCAAACTGATAAACAAGGGAAGCGTTATCTGGCATCGATATAACCCTTTGCTTTCAACAATTCGGCACACAATATCGCACCGCCGGCAGCGCCACGGATGGTATTGTGTGAAAGACCGACAAATTTGTAATCAAATATGGTATCCGGACGGAGTCTTCCCACAGAGATACCAAAACCCCTTTCAAAATCCACATCCTTTGCAACCTGGGGCCTGTCATCATCGGAAAGATACTGGATGAACTGCTTCGGAGCAGAAGGAAGAGAAAGCTTCTGGGGCTCACCGGAAAAGCTTACAAGCTTTTCAATGAGAGCTTCTTTTTCAGGCTTCTTTTCAAAATCAACAAATACGCTTGCGGTATGTCCGTTCAGCACGGGAACGCGGATGCACTGGCTTGTGATCGCAGGACCGGCAGCAACCACTATCTCATCATTTTCAATATGGCCAAAGATCTTCAAAGGCTCCTTTTCGCTCTTTTCCTCTTCTCCGTTTATGAAGGGGATCACATTTCCGAGCATCTCGGGCCAGTCTTTGAAATTTTTGCCTGCGCCTGAAATAGCCTGATAGGTTGAGACCACTGCTCTTTTGGGTTCAAATTCTTTCCATGCAAAAAGCACAGGGGCATAGGACTGTATTGAACAGTTGGGTTTTACAGCGATAAACCCTCTCTTTGTCCCGAGACGTTTTCTCTGGGATTCAATGATCTGTGCATGCTCCGGATTGATCTCGGGAACGATCATGGGAACGTCCTTTGTCCATCTGTGAGCGGAATTGTTTGATACCACGGGAGTTTCTGCTTTTGCATATTCTTCTTCTATCGCGCGGATCTCATCCTTTGACATGTCTACGGCAGAAAAGCAGAAATCCACATCTTTCGCAACATCTTTTACATCACTGACATTTTTGACAACAAGGTTCTTTACCCCGTCGGGGATGGGATCTTCAAGCTTCCAGCGGTTTTCCACGCATTCAAGATAGGTTTTGCCTGCACTTCTCGGGCTTGCTGCTATGGTTTTCACTTCAAACCACGGATGACCGGAAAGCAGAGAGATGAACCTTTGTCCGACCATGCCGGTTCCGCCAAGTATGGCAACTTTCAATTTTTCCATAATCTTCTCCTCATTTTTGCGGCTTAAAGCTGCTTTTTGTCAAACTCCTCTTCTTTCTTCAGATAATCCTCATAATAAGAGATGATCTTTTCCATGCTCTCCCTTGAGGGAGCACCGAAGGTTATTCTCTTTTCCACACAGGTCTGAAGAGAGATCGCTTCATAGATGTCCTGTTCAAACACATCGCTTTCTTCTTTATAATCCGAAAGAGACAGTCCGTCAAGTGAAACGCCCTTTTCAATAGCCTTCAGGACGAGTCTGCCTGATATGCTGTGGGCATCCCTGAAGGGGACTCCCTTCTTAACAAGATAATCGGCTGCATCCGTGGCGTTTGTAAACCCCTGTTTAGCACTTTCCTCCATGGCCCTGCTGTTGAAGCTCATGGTTGACAGCATTCCGCAAAATTCCCGGAGACAGTCGTTCACCGTCTTCATGGCATCAAAGGAAAGCTCCTTGTCCTCCTGCATATCTTTGTCATAAGCCAGAGGGATGCCCTTCATTGTGGTCAGAAGCGAGATCAGGGAACCGTATACCCGTCCGGTCTTGCCTCTGACAAGCTCGGCTATGTCCGGATTTTTTTTCTGAGGCATGATGGAGGATCCGGTCGAATACCTGTCATCTATCTCAACAAAGCGGTATTCGTTGCTGTTCCATATGATGATCTCTTCACAGAAACGTGAAAGATGCATCATTATGATACTGAGGGCTGAAAGAAATTCTATGAGGTAATCCCTGTCGGATACCGAATCCATGGAATTTCTTGTGGGTCCCCTGTCAAAAAGCAGAAGTTTGGCCGTGTATTCCCTGTCAAGGGGGTAGGTGGTCCCGGCAAGAGCTCCCGATCCCAAAGGACAGCTGTTCATACGTTCAAAGATGCTCTTTAACCTTTCCCTGTCTCTTATGAACATCTCAAAATAGGCGGCCATGTGATGTGAAAGCGTCACGGGCTGTGCCTTCTGCAGATGGGTGAAGCCCGGCATATAAGTGCCGGTATTGGCTTTTATTATGGAAAAAAGAGTTTTTTGCAGGTCTTTCAGGCTTTTGTCGGTGAGCTTTATCTGGTTTCTGGTATAAAGCTTCATGTCGAGGGCAACCTGATCATTGCGGCTTCTGCCTGTATGAAGTTTTTTGCCCGCATCTCCTATCCTTGATGTCAGCACGCTTTCGACAAAGCTGTGGATATCTTCATATTCATCTGTTATATGAAGAGCATCCGATTCAAGATCCTCACGGATCTTTACCAGTCCGTTTATGATCTTTTCGCTCTCATCGGGTGAAATGATACCGCATTTTCCAAGCATCTTTGCATGAGCTATGCTCCCGGCGATATCCTCCCTGTACATCTTTTTGTCAAAGGATGAGGAAGCATTGAATTCATATGCAGATCTGTCGGTCGCTTCCGTGAAGCGTCCTCCCCACAGCTGAGCCATATCACTCTCCTTTTATGACAAGTCCGGCACTGAGCATGACAGCGTTGCCTATACATACCGGAATGAGAAATCCGGTCAAGGCACCGGCAAAGGTCAGTCCTGCCGCAACCAGGATGGACACAAAGGACGGCATCTGTGCCAGAAACAGTCCCATCACTACTTCGAGAATCATTATGACTATGAGGACCGGTATGGTAACCTCGAGCTTTATCACAGAAAACACGCCGGTCACAATAATAAGGACCACAAGAAAAATAAGGCTCATGGTGGCTCTGGGGATGATGCCGAACACAAGGGAGTCGGTGGATCTCCTGTTGTGGGACTGATCTCTCAGCCGCCTTTCCTCCTGCGCCATATTCCGGCTGTTGTCACGGGCTCTTTCACGGAGCGGTCTGTCCGGATCGGGTGTTCCTGCATGACGGATCCCGGTCTGGCTGTTCACGGTATTTTGCTGGAAGCCTCCGTTCATCATTCCTGCTCCGAAGGGAGAAGCAGGCTGTCCGGCAGACGGTGTCTCAGGCTGAAACGGCGTCATGAAGGGCATTGACTGCGTATTCTGTCCTCCGTATGCAGGGGCATTTGCAACAGGATCCTGCGTATATGACGGTTCCTCGTAATATGTATCTCTTTCCCGTCTCGATCTTCTGTCAGGCTTTTCGTATGCTTCTTCTTTTCTGGGATACCGCTGCGGCTTTTCT
>JAFSWJ010000327.1 GCA_017444545.1 Lachnospiraceae bacterium | reverse complement strand
TGTCCGAAAGAACCACCCTTGACCAAAAGGGACAAAATGGAAGAAAATACTTAGAGCAGCACTTCAGCGTGAAAACAAGTGCTGATATTCTCGAACATAGCTATTGGGGTTAATACTATCAGACCCGAAACGAGATATGAGATTCTCGAGAGGCGTTCGGAAAACGGTCCAAGACGTCCAGTGGACGTCTGTTCTGGACGGACCGGAGCGGATGCGGAGACCGGTGCTACCGAGTGTTTTTTGCGAGGTTAGCACCGCTGCGTTTGTAGCGAGCGGGAGCGTCCTCGAGAGAACTCATATACGAGTCGAGGGTCGTAACCAGGAGGAATATAAAAATGAACGAACAAATTTTTGACGGAAAGACTTTGCTGATCACCGGCGGAACCGGTTCCTTTGGAAATGCCGTACTAAAGAGATTTCTGAAAACCGGCATCAAAGAGATCCGCATCTTTTCGCGTGATGAGAAAAAGCAGGACGACATGCGCCATTTCTACAATGATGACAAGATCAAATACTACATCGGCGACGTCAGATCCTATCAGTCCATAGAGGAAGCCCTGTACGGAGTGGATTATGTATTTGCGGCAGCGGCATTAAAGCAGGTCCCAAGCTGCGAGTTCTTTCCCATGGAGGCGGTAAAGACCAACGTCATAGGAACAGACAACGTCCTGACTGCAGCAATCAGACAGGGAGTGAAAAAGGTCATCTGCCTGTCAACAGACAAGGCAGCCTATCCCATCAACGCCATGGGAACATCAAAAGCCATGATGGAAAAGGTATTTGTGCCAAAAAGCCGGACCATAGATGAGGACAAAACTCTGATCTGCGGCACGAGATACGGAAATGTCATGTGCTCGAGAGGCTCGGTCATACCTCTTTTCATAGACCAGATCAGAGACAAAAAGCCCATCACAGTGACGGAACCAACCATGACCAGGTTCATCATGTCGCTTGAAGAGGCTGTGGAGCTTGTATTATACGCATTTGAAAATGCCCACACGGGAGATATCTTCGTACAAAAGGCACCGGCCTGCACCATAGAGACTCTGGCACAGGCAGTGAAAGAACTGTTTCACGCTGATAATGAGATCAGGGTCATCGGTATCAGACATGGCGAAAAGATGGCGGAAACCCTTCTGACAGCCGAAGAGTGCGCAAGGGCTTATGACCTGGGAGACTTTTTCAGGGTTCCGGCCGACAACAGAGATCTGAACTACGATTCCTATTTCACAAAGGGAATGGAAAAGAGGGCCGAAATAGAGACCTTCAATTCGGATAATACAACGATACTGAATGTGGAGCAGGTAAAGGAAAAACTGCTGAAGCTTGATTATATCCACGAAAGATTAAAGGAAATGGAGCTTGAAGCTTGAAGATACTCATAACGGGAGCGGGAGGCTTCATAGGATCAAACCTGAAAGCGGCATTGAAATACAGGTCTGTTGCGGAGGTTCTTTCCTTCACGCACGACCTTGATGAGGATGCGCTTTTTTCGATGTGCGAAGAGTGTGACGCTGTCGTCCATCTGGCGGGTGTGAACAGGCCTCAAAACGAAGAGGAGTTTAATAAGGGCAATGCGGATCTGACCGAAAAACTTGTGACACTTCTTGAAAAGGCAGGAAACCCTGTCCCTGTGATATACAGTTCGTCCACAAGGGCAGCCGGAAGCGATGCTTACGGGATTTCAAAGAAAAAAGCTGAGGATCTGATAAACGCCTACGGAAGGAGAAATGATACAAGAGTATTTGTATACCGGCTTCCTAATGTATTCGGCAAATGGAGCAGACCGGAATACAATTCCGCGATAGCAACCTTTTGCCATCATACGGCAAGAAAAGAGCCTGTCCGGATAGATGACAGATCCCATGAGATGAAGCTGCTCTACATAGATGATATTGTGGATGAATTCATAGAAGACATCAAAGACCTTGAAAAAGAGAAGGGTTACAGGGAAAATGAGGGCGGTGTTGAACCTTTACGCAGTGTTGTATATGAGACGACTCTTGGCTTTGTGGCAGATACGATCCTTTCCTTCGGAAAACTGAGGGAAGCACTTGCAGTCCCTGACCTGTCTGACCCTTTGACATCAAAGCTTTACAGCACCTACCTGAGTTTCCTTCCTCCGGATGCACTGTCCTATGACCTTGACATGAAGGAGGATGAGAGAGGTTCTTTTACAGAATTTCTGAGAAACAGGGGTGCGGGACAGGTATCGGTAAACATCAGTCATCCGGGAATTGTGAAAGGGCAGCACTGGCACGATTCCAAGAACGAAAAGTTTCTGGTGGTGAGGGGAAGAGGACTCATCCGGTTCAGAAGGCTTGGGCAGGAGGAGATCTTTGATTATCATGTAAACGGAGACAGGCTGCAGGTTGTTGAGATACCCACAGGATACACTCACTGCATAATAAATGAGGGTGATGAGGACATGGTCACGGTGATGTGGGCCAACGAACCCTTCAATCCTTCAAAACCTGATACATACCACGAAGAAGTGTAGCACGGCACAGGGGACGGTTCTCTGTGTCAGATATAAATCGTATCCGAGATCGAATCAAACATGATATCGACTCGCGCTCGGATGTTTCTAAACTCACCTGCGGTTTGATGACAAAATTTTGCTCTGCACTGTTCCGCGCCTGAAAAGCGGCGCGGCCATCGCACCCGCAAAATTTATCAAACCTTGCTTCGTTAAGAAACACCGGCTGATTGCTCGCTGATATCATATTTGATTCGATCTTCCGAGCATTGTGTACCGGCGCAGGGGACGGTTCTCTGTGTCAAAAACAGATTTGGAAAGAAAAGAGGAAACATGAGAAAACTGAAACTGGTTACAATTCTGGGCACTCGTCCCGAGATCATCAGGCTTTCAGAGGTCATCAAATGTGCCGACAGGTATTTTGACCACAAGCTTGTACATACAGGGCAGAACTACGACAGGACCCTGAACCAGGTGTTTTTTGAGGATCTGAAGCTTCGGGAACCGGACCTGTATCTTGACTGTGTAGGTGAAAACCTCGGTCAGACAATGGGAAATATCATCGCTAAAAGCTACGAGTTTCTCTCAAAAGAAAAGCCTGACGCTCTGCTTATCCTTGGTGATACAAACTCGGCACTTTGCGCCATATCCGCAAAAAGGCTCAAAATTCCCATCTTTCACATGGAGGCAGGCAACAGATGCTGGGACTGGAATGTGTCGGAGATGATAAACCGGAAGATAGTAGATCATATCAGTGATATCAACCTTCCATATACCGAACATTCACGGAGATACCTCCTTTCCGAGGGCATAGACGGCAAGACCGTATTTGTCACGGGGTCTCCCATGAAAGAAGTGATAAAAAAGCACATGGAGGAGATCGAAGCCTCGGATGTACTGGCAAAGCTGGGACTTGAAAAGGACAGATACATCCTGGTATCCGCCCACAGGGAGGAAAACATCGATCTTGAGGACAACTTCATGGAGCTGATGAATTCCATAAATGAGATGGCAAAGACCTACGATATGCCGGTCATTTATTCCACTCATCCAAGGACCAGGAAATTTATAGAAAAGAGAGATTTCAGATTTGATGACAGGGTGAGAAATCTCGAGCCCTTCGGATATTTTGATTATAACAAGCTGCAAAAGAACGCCTTTGTGGTGCTCTCGGATTCGGGAACTCTTTCCGAGGAATCGGCTATGCTTGATTTTCCGGCGGTTCTGATCAGGACCTCCACCGAGCGCCCTGAGGTGCTGGACAAGGGGACCGTGGTCATCGGAGGTATAAAGAGTGAGGATGTCCTCAGGGCAGCTGCTCTTTCAAGAGCTATGTATGACAACGGCGAACTGACGGTAGAAGCTGAAGATTATGCTGATGAAAATGTTTCGGTGAAGGTTGTAAAGCTCATTGAGAGTTATGCAAAGATAGTAGATGAAACGGTGTGGTTGAAGCATTGAAGATCGCAGTACTCGACATAGCCGCAAGCAAGACCGGCGCATTGTCCATACTCAGGGATTTTTACGGTTATGTGAAAGAACACGGGAATCCCGTAAATGAGTGGGTCTTTGTAACCGGTGTGCCCGGGATACTGGAAGACGTTCCCGAAAAAAATATCAGCGTGATCTGCAGAGAGGATGTGAAGTCTTCATCAAAAAACAGGCTGATGTTCGATCTTTTCACAGGAAAGGGTTTTGTGGAAGGTCTTGGGGCAGATGTGGTCTTCTCTCTTCAGAATACTTTTCCGAAGGGACTGAAGTGCAAAAAAAAGATCCTCTATGTACACCAGCCCCTGGGCTTTCAGAAGATGAAAAGGTTTTCCTTTCTGAAAAAGGAGGAGAGGCATCTTGCCATGTACCAGTATCTGTATGCACCGCTGGTAAACGCATCGATCAGAGCCTCCGACATCACTGTAGTCCAGACAGAATGGATGAGAAGGGCAGCACTTGAAAAAACGGGGATAAAGCAGGAGATGATCAAAGAGATAGCTCCCGACATCCCTGACATCAGCGGATATGCGGACGGCGTGACCTTTGACCGGAAAAGTTTTTTCTATCCTGCGGGAGATATCCTTTACAAAAATCATTCGATCATTGAGGAAGCGGCGGCACTTCTGAAGGGTGAAGGGATCGGAGATCTGAAGATCATTTTTACAAAGGACAGCCCCTTGAGCCGCAGCGAGGTATGCAGAAAATATTTTGAAAGCACCCTGCTTTTTCCTTCATATATCGAAACCTACGGACTCCCCCTTGCAGAGGGCATGCAGACCGGAAATCCCATAATCGCTGCAGATACACCATTTGCAAGACAGATCCTTGAGGGCTATGAAGAGGCATATTTCTTTGAACCTTTTGATGCAGGCAGTCTGAAAAGCCTAATGAAAGAAGTATATGAAGGAAGGATCACACCCGGAAAACGTGTTGCGGCAAAAACAGGTGAAAACTCCTACGGAAAGATACTGAAGCTCATAGAAGAATGAAACCCATTGCATTATATCTTCCACAATTTCATACCTTCCCTGAAAATGACAGGTGGTGGGGCGAGGGATATACCGAATGGACGGCGGTGAGGAGAGCAAAGCCTCTGATAAAAGGCCAGATCCAGCCGCGCATCCCGCTTGGTCTTGATTATTACGATCTGTCAGATGAGGGTGCGACTGCCCTGAAAAGGCAGGCAAAGCATGCAAAGAATTTCGGGATCTACGGCTTTTGCTTTTATCATTATTATTTCACCGGAACGATACTCATGAAGCGTCCCATGGAGATCTTTTTGCAGCATCCGGAGATCGACATGAAGTATTGTATCTGCTGGGCAAACGAAAGCTGGACCAGAACCTGGTACGGGCTTGAAGAGGAAGTGCTCATGCAGCAGCGCTACGGACACGACAGGGAATGGAGCAGGCATTTCAATTATCTCCTTCATTTTTTCAAGGATAAAAGATACATCAGGATTGATAATAAACCCGTACTGAACATCTACAGGGCACAGGATATCAAGAGACTTTCCGATATGCTGGAGCTTTTCAACAATAAAGCCAGAAAGGAAGGCTTTGACGGTATCTATACCATATGCGCAAAGACTGCGGCAGGCATAGAGGATAGGGGAGATATCATAAACGGACATTATTATTTTGAACCGGGCTATACTCTGAAACAGGATATGGGCTTCATCAATTCCACCCTGTACAGGGCCGGGACCGGGTTAAGATACCTCGCAAACAGGACCTTCAAAAAAGAGCATCTTGAAAGACGGATACCCATAGAGCTCATATATGACAGGATCGCAAAAAGGGAATACGGTGAAAATGAGTATCCCGGGATCTTTGCCAGGTGGGACAATACTCCCAGGCGCGGCTACAAGGGACTGGTCTATACGGGCGCCTCACCGTCAGCCTTTGAGGAGATTCTCGGAGTATTGGATGAAAAGCTGCAGGGGCGTGAAAATGACTTTGTCTATATAAACTCCTGGAACGAATGGGGAGAGGGTGCGATGCTTGAACCCGATGAAAAGGAAAGATTTGATTATCTTGAAGCGGTAAAAAGGGTGGTAAACAGGTGAGCAGGGGAAAGATCAGCATCATTTCCATAATCTACCGGGTTGAGGATTATCTGCCACAGGCCATAGAGAGCATGACGGCCCAGACCTACAAAGACCTTGAGATCATACTGTGTGTGGGAGTGGGAGGCGACGAGGATTCAAGTCTTTCCATCTGTGAAAAGTATGCCGCAAAGGATGAGAGGATAAGGGTCATCAAAAGGGATGCCGACAGGGGTCAGGGATATGCCAGAAACCTGGGGATAGAGGCGGCAACCGGGGATTACATAGGTTTTGTCGACGGGGATGATTTCATAGAAAAGGATATGTATGAAAGACTCCTTGACAATCTTGAAAAATATGATGCGGATATCTCGGTATGCGGGAAATTCAGTGATTACGATAATACAAGCATTCCGGACAGAGCTGCACCTGTAAGGGTCATGACAAACAAGGACTGCTATGAGATGCTCCTTCGCGGCACGGGCTTTTTTTTCCATTGCTGGGACAAGCTTTACAAAAGGGAGATCTTTGACGGTTTGTCCTTTCCCGGAGGGTATCTTGAGGACCGTTATGTCATAGGCAAGGCTCTGTACCGCGCTAAAAGAACCGTCTATGATACGACACCCCTGTATCATTACCGTATCAGGAGTGACAGCGGGTCAAGGGTGCTTTGCATGTCCGAGTACAATACCGATGCGGATACAGTCTTTTGTGCGGAGGCAAAGGAATTATTTCCTGAATTTTCGGATCTTGCGGATGCCACACTGCTTTATGACCATATCACAAACATCCAGAATTATCTCATCCACTTTAAGGGGAAGGATGGCGACACGGATGAGATGAAGGAAAGATACAGAGCGCATCTGCAGTATGTCCGGGATAATAAAAACAGAAAAAATCCCGAGGTTTCAAAGAAACTGCGGCTGAAGATATTCATGACACTGTATATGAGGCCGCTGCTAAAAGCGGTCACAAAGAAAAGATCAGAAAAGAGAAACAGTCAAAATGAAGTATTCAAAGGAAAGATATCCTGATTTTTGTGACAGGAGGATATTGTTCATATGCAGGGAGACATACTCAAAGCCTCTCTGGTTTCTGGCAAGGAATCTGAGCGAAAATAATACTGTTGCGGCTTTCTATATCATGTCGACCGAAAGCACCTTTAACAAGTGCTACTATAATGAGCATACCATCTTTGAGTTTCGGGAGAACCTGCCGCAGGTAAAGCTCTATGATGTGGCGGATATCTGCGATGAATTTGTGAAAGGTTTTGAAAGATCCAAGACCCCGTCAGATCCGGAATATCTGAAGATGATAGAAGGAGAGTATTCCCATTACAAGACACCGCAGCTGCAGCTGATGTCCTCTCAGGAAAACACCAGACACTACCACTTCAGAAAGTACTGGCCCGTTACGACAGATGAGGAAAACAAATACTGGCTGGAACTGAACTACAAAAAGATCATATCGGTACTTGAGGAATTCAGACCCGACATCATACTTGATCTTGACAATGCCGAGCTGCAAAGGACTGTGCTGTCCGAAGTCGCATATAAAATGGACATACCCTATGAGACCATAGAGTACAGCAAATTCGGTTATTATAAGTACCCGAGTTTTCAGAATGCCTTCGGGATCGACCCGTATTTCAGGGCTTTGTATGAAAAAGCCAAAGCCATGCCAAGCGAGGAACTGAAGGACGAGTATGACTATATAAATGACTTCAGGAAAAAGAATTCCATCATGAACAACGAATTTGCGGGTACCGTGACATCACAGTATGAAAGGGATTCCATCAGGAAGTCTTTAGGAGTAATGCTTGGCAAATGGAATTATTTCTGGGATCAGGATATCACCGCAAAGAACGGGAAAAGGAAAAAGCTTTCCGGTATGCTCTATGCGGCAACAAAGCCGTACCTTAAATACTATTTTGATGTTGAGAGGATCAAGAGAAAGCTGCTTGTGAAAAATGATATCTTTGAGGAGCCCGTGGATGGAGAGGATTATGTATATATGCCTTTGCATCTGATACCGGAGTCCTCTGTTTTTGTGAAGGCATCCTTTTATGTGGATGAGCTGAATCTCATAGAGCAGGTATCAAAGTCTCTTCCCCTGGGGTGGAAGCTCTATGTCAAGGAACATCAGGCAATGCTCGGGGAAAGGGATATTGAATTTTACAAAAAGGCTGCCGAGATAGCAAATGTCAGGGTGGTGCAGATCAACCACTACAAGGATCCAAAGCCCTGGCTGCTTAAATGCAGGGGTGTTGTGACCATAACGGGAACTGCGGCTTATGAGGCTGCTCTTCTGGGGAAAAAAGCCATAGTTTTCGGCGATGTGCCTTTTTCGCTGATAGAGGGTATAATAAGGATCAGATCCTTTGAGGATCTCCCGGATGCCATCAGATCCTTTGGAAATGTGGATAACATCCACTCCGCTGCAGCCTATCTGCACGCGGTGAAGGAGGCAGGTGAGGAGGTAAAGATCTTTTATCTCATGGACGAGGCGGAGGAGATCTTTGCAAAAAGACATGGCGAATCCGAGAGGTTTGACAGGGAACTGGCGGTACTGATGGATTTTTATCAGAAAGGATTGGATAATTACAGAAAATGGAAAGCGACATTATAAAACGTCTGCATGAAGGAAGTTTTTCCCTCATTGCCGAGATAGGCGTGAACTACTATGACATCGCAAAAAAAATGGGCATATCCGACATGGAAGCTGCAAAGCTCATGGTCAGAGAGGCAAAGGCTGCGGGGGTTACGGCAGTCAAGTTTCAGACCTACAGGGCTGAAACCCTCGCCGCAAAGGAGTCGCCGTCATATTGGGATCTCTCTGAGGAACCCACAACCTCGCAGTATGAGCTTTTCAAAAAATTTGACTCTTTTGGAGAAAAGGAATACAGGCAGTTAAAGGAATACTGTGATGTGGCCGGAATAGAGTTCCTGTCTACGGCCTTTGATGTGGAAAGCGCTGATTATCTGGATGATCTCATGAACGTATACAAGATCTCGTCCTCGGATCTGTCAAATATACCCTTCATAGAATACCAGGCAAAAAAGGACAAGCCCATTCTGCTTTCCGTTGGAGCATCAAATCTTGAAGAGATAGAAAAGGCAGTGGATACCATCAGAAGCGTGAACGACAGAGAACTGGTACTGCTTCACTGTGTCCTTGAATACCCCACTCCGCTTGAACATGCAAATCTCTTAAAGATCAGGACGCTTTGTGAACAGTTCCCGGACTGTTATATAGGCTATTCCGATCATACAAAGCCCACTGAAGATGCCGACGTGATCAAGACAGCATACAACCTTGGAGCGGTGCTGGTTGAAAAGCATTTCACCTTGGACAAGACATTAAAGGGAAATGATCACTACCATGCAATGGACCCCAAGGATGCAAAGATGATCATAAAAGCCATCGAAAGGATGGATATGCTGAGGGGCAGTGGAGATCTCGTAAGCCTTGAAACAGAAGAGGCTGCAAGAAACAATGCAAGGAGGTCTCTTGTCAGCGCCGTGGATATCAAAAAGGGAGATCTCATAACTGCGGGGATGCTGACCTTCAAAAGACCTGCATCGGGGATATCTCCTGCCGACATCGAGACCGTCATAGGACATGAGGCGGCATGCGATATACCGGAGGATACCGTACTGCAGAGGAATATGATAGAAGCGATGGAACTTCCCGATGACAAAGAGGAAGAAAATGGAGAATAATTCCGACAAGGCTGTCAGATCCGGGCTCTGGTATGTTATATCAAACGTGATGATCCGTGCGGTGGGCATCATTACCGCACCGTTATATACAAGACTCCTTACCACCTCGGAAAGCGGCTTTGCCAACAATTTTAACAACTATGTTTCTTTGTTCACGGTCGTCACCTGTCTCTGTCTCATCTACAGTGTAGGCAGGGCAAAGATAGATTTTCCAGACGATTTTGATGCATATATGTCGTCCATACAGGCCCTGTCGAGTTTCTTCGGACTGGGCGTTCTTATTATGGTGATGGTCCTGTCGCCGCCGACGGGGATCCTGGGATACGATAAATTCATTATCTTTATCCTGTTTTTTTATCTGGTAATTTTTCCATCCATTGATTACAGACAATATAAATACAGATTTGAATACAGATACAGGGAGAACATAGCGATCTCCGTGTTTATCACGGTAACGACAGTCATACTCTCGGTCGTTCTCATTTTTCTGATGCCTTACAACAAGGGATTTGCAAAGATCCTCGGGACGGTCATACCCTCATCACTGGTGGCGATCTGGTGCTATTTCAGTCTGGTAAAAGAGGGGAGGCAGTTCATAAACAAAAAGTACTGGATCTATGCGCTGAAGATCGGACTCCCCATGATACCCCATGGGCTGGCCATGATAATGCTTGCCCGTATCGATACCTCAATGATATCGGCGATGTGCACCTATGCCGAGGTGGGGCTCTACACCTACGGATATACAATTGGGACCCTGTTGATGTTTGTTTCAAATGCCATAGGACAGGCTTGGCTGCCATGGTTTAATGAGAGACTGGCAGATGGAGACAGGGAGCTCATCAAAGAGAAGAACAGGGTTCTCATGGCGGCAGGGTGTTTTTTGACACTGATATTTATCGGGATGACACCGGAGGCGGTAAAGATACTGCTGGCAAAGTCATATCATGAGTGTATGTGGGTAATTCCGCCTGTTGCTCTCGGGACTCTGTGTCAGTATTTCTACACAAACTATGTGAATCAGGAACTTTTTCATAAAAAGACGGTC
The DNA here is from genome assembly GCA_017444545.1 of Lachnospiraceae bacterium. Lineage (GTDB taxonomy): Bacteria > Bacillota > Clostridia > Lachnospirales > Lachnospiraceae > NK4A144. Next base: position 11,906 of record JAFSWJ010000327.1, on the reverse strand, counting down.
ATGATCGCGGTAAATTCCATAATAGCGGCACTGATAAACACGGGACTGAACTATATCTATATCCGTCAATACGGCTACATTGCTGCAGCCTACACTACTCTTGCAGGATATCTCATTCTCATGATACTGCATTTTGTCTCTACAAAACTCGTACTGAGGGAAAACCTGTATCACGACGGACAGTATTTTCTGATGCTTGCCGCTACAGGCGCAGCCGGTCTTTCCATGATGTATGTATACGAAAAGCCGGTTGTGCGGTATATCATCATAGCTGCACTGATCGCGGTTTTTGCTTTTATATTCAGAAATGATATAATAAAACTTTACAGAAGATACACGAAAAAAGAGATATAAATACAGTCTGTTTTTGGTGGACGCAGTTGATGTTTTTCTTGCCGGTTTTTTCTCGCCTGTGATACTAAGAAAGTGCCTGAGGAGTATTGGCTGTGTACGGGTCGGTCACAATTCGCATCCATGCTCATGTGACCTCGCATGTACATCCATGTACATGCGACCCTGATACTGAGCACTTTCCAAGTATCAGGACGGCTCGAAAAAGGGCGACGAAAAACATCGGCTGCGTCCCTGCCCCGGATATTGAGCACCTTCCATGTATCAGGATGGATCAAAAAAGGGCGTCGAAAAACATCGGCTGCGTCCCTGCCCCAGATATTGAATACCTTTCAGGTATCAGGACGGCTCGAAAAAGGGCGACGAAAAACAGAATCAGTTATTTGGAGAGAATGATATGTCAGATATTTTGGTTGTTATCCCCGCGAGGGGAGGTTCAAAGAGAATACCGAGAAAGAACGTGAGGATCATGAACGGCAAGCCGCTCATCCTTTATTCCATTGAAAATGCGGAAAGCCTGAAGGCTTCCATGGGAGCGGATATCGTGGTATCCACAGATGATGAAGAACTCATGGGCATAGTGAAAAACCACGGGGTGGAGGTCATAGAGAGAGAAGGGGAGCTTGCAAAGGATAATGTAACTTTGGATCCGGTCATTTATGACGCTGTTTTGAAAAAAGAGAAGGCCTCCGGAAGATCCTATGATATCGTGATCACCATGCAGGCCACATCCCCGACACTGAAAAAGGAAACCCTGATACACGCAGTGGAGGAGTTTCAAAAGGGTGGCTTTGATACCATGATCAGCTGTGTCAACAAGCCTCATCTTTCGTGGACGGAAAGAGACGGAAGGATCATAAAGAACTACGAAAAAAGGCTCAATTCCCAGGAACTGCCCTGCAATTTCCTCGAGACGGGCGCATTTCTCATCACAAGGAGAGAGTGCGTAAAGGAAAACACCAGAATAGGCGAAAATATCACCGTATATGAGACCTCTGCCCAGGAGGCGGTTGATATAGATACCGAGGAGGACTGGATCGCAGCGGAGAGCATACTGAAAAGAAAGAGGATCCTTCTTTTCTGCGTGGGACAGCAAAAGCTTGGAATGGGGCATATCTACAGATGTCTGACCATAGCCTACAAACTCATAGGCCAGGATATCCTTTTTGTGACAGATGCGGAAAGCCATATGGGAATAGAAAAACTGAAGGAATCCCACTTTGCCATGAGGGTCGCGGCAGACAGAGAGGAGTATGAAAAGATACTGGAGGAATATGCTCCCGATGTAGTGATAAATGACGTACTTGACACTGATGAAGAGCTGATCAAACTGGAAAGAAAGCATACATCAAGGATAGTGAATTTTGAGGACATGGGACCGGGAGCCTGGCTTGCGGATGCCGTCATAAATGCTCTTTATGAAAACAGAAAAAACAAGCCGGGCAATACCTACGAAGGTTCTGATTATTTTTTCATCAGGGATGAGTTCCTGGAGGAAAAGCCCAAAGAGTTTTCCGAGGAATGTAAAAATATCATGATCATGTTCGGAGGAGCTGATCCGTCTGATCTGACGGGAAAGCTGTACGACATATGCAAAACCCTGCACCCGAAGATGAAGGATGTGGAGTTTCACTTTCTCACAGGCTTTGCCTATGAAAACAAAGACAGGATCATTACTGATCCCGAAAACAATATCTTTGTGCATCATGACGCAAAGAGGGTCAGCTCATATATGAAAAAGGCAGATCTTTGTGTAACTTCTCAGGGGAGGACAGTTTTTGAACTTGCCTCCATGGGCGTACCTGCGGTGGTACTGGCTCAGAACGAGCGTGAGGCGGAGCATGTGTTTGCCGGCATGGGAAACGGTTTCATAAATCTCGGTATCGGATCCGAGACGGATGCCATCACTATAATAAAAACGATCATGTATCTTGCCGAAATGCCACGTGTCCGCAAGGAGATGAGAAACCTGCAGCTTTCAAGAAAATTTGAGAAGGGGCAGGAAAGAGTTATAAAGATCATATTGGATGAGAAATAAAAGGATTCTGTTCATAAACTCCATAGTGGGGACCGGAAGCACCGGGAGACTCATTTCGGGATTGTGCGGAATGCTTTCAAAAAAGGATACCGACACCCTGGTGTGCTACGGCCGCGGAAGGGCGGATGATAGTGTCGCGACCTTCAGGATAGGAAGAGACTTTGATGTATATATGCATGGCGTTATGAGCCGCATCACGGACAGGCATGGTCTTTATTCGACAGGTCCGACAAGGATCCTTTTGAAGGTAATTGATGCATTTGAACCTGATCTCATACATCTGCACAATCTGCATGGGTATTATCTGAATTACAGTATACTCATGCGATATCTGAAGGAAAAAAGAATCCCCATCGTCTGGACTCTCCATGACTGTTGGGCTTTCACCGGTCACTGCACTCATTTTGAGTACGCAGGATGTGACAGGTGGAAGACGGATGGATGCCACGATTGCAGTGAATTAAGGGAATATCCCAGGTCGGTCTGTCGTGATGCTTCAAGGGAAAACTTCCTTTTGAAGAAGGAGCTTTTCACGGGATTTGATGATCTGAGGATCGTTACCCCGTCAAACTGGCTCAAAGAAAGGGTGGAGGAATCATTTCTTTCCGGATACGGGGTGGATGTGATACCGACGGGGATAGACCTTGATACATTCAGAAAAAAGGAAAGCGGCATCAAGAAAAAGTACGGGATAGAAGAAAAGAAGGTAATCCTGGGAGTCGCAAATCCGTGGAGAGACAGGAAAGGACTGGATGAATTCATCAGATTGTCATCTCTTTTGCCGGATGAGTTCAGGATAGTGATGATAGGCCTGAAAAAAAGCCAGCTCTCCCTCATTCCCGAAAGCATCACCGCCATAGAAAAGACGGAAAGCATTGAGGAGATGGTCCGGTGGTACAGCGCTGCCGAACTATTTATGAACCTGACAAGAGAGGATACCTTTCCGACCACAAACATAGAAGCACTTGCCTGCGGATGTCCCGTCATAACCTACAGGGCGGGAGGAAGTCCCGAGTCTCTTGATGAGACCTGCGGCAGGGTAGTGAATGTAGATGACATTGACGAGGTGCTCAGACTTATAAAAGACAGTTCCTGGAGACGGCAGGGTATATCGGAAAACTGCAGAAACAGGGCAGTGCTTTATGACAGGAACAAAAGATATCTTGAGTATTATGAAAAATGCTACAAAAATTAAAGCATGAAGAATGTAAAGAGATTTAAGAACAGCATCATAGGAATTATAGCCTTTATCATGTACTTCGGCTGCATGGCGGTATTGTTTTTGCTGCTCGGGATCGACAACTTTGCCGTGACCTCGCTTTCAAGGACTTCTGTGGTCATGGCCTTTACCTTCATCATCTTCGGATTTCTGCTGGTGAGGACCTATGGAAGATTTGATGTGGGAGTGAGAAAGAGCCGCCCTATAGTCATTTCGCTGTCACTTGCCCTTATTATTGATGATCTGGTCAACTATATGGTGATTGTGATCATGAACACCAATGACGAGAACGGCCGGACGGTGAGGTTTTCGTCGATCGGGTATCTGATCCTTGCCGTTATAGCACAGGTTCTGATCATTTCTCTTTTCGTACATATCGGAAACAGTTTCTTTTTTGCGGTCACACCTCCCGAAAAGACTCTGCTTGTCGCCGGATGCGAGGGGGATCTGGAAAAGGTGAAAAGGGCGGTGGCTCTCTTTGACAAAAGGTATGATATCAGCCACATGGCTCTTTATGGAAAAGAGGATGTCGAAAGCCTCATACATGATTATGACAGTGTATTCATCTATGATATACCTGAAAACGAGAGGGCGGGACTGGTGAAAAAATGCTACCTGGAGAGAGTGAGCCTGTACTGCTTTCCTTATATAGAAGATGTGCTGATGCACAACTCACCGCAGCTGATGTTTTCGGATCTGCCCTTTTACCTGTCGGATTTCAACAGGATGACCTTTGAGCAGAGGGTGATCAAAAGGCTTGCGGATATCTTTGTTTCAGCGTTCATGCTCATCCTTACAAGTCCGATCCTGCTTGTGAGCGCTGTCCTGATAAAAAAAGAGGACGGCGGGAGCGTGTTTTTCAGGCAGGAAAGAGCCACCATAAGGGGCAGGGTGTTCAGGATATACAAGTTCCGGACCATGAAAGAAAATATAGAGAACTTTTCTGCGACCAGGGATGATGACCGCATCACAAGGACGGGGAGGTTTCTCCGGAAATACAGGATAGATGAGCTTCCACAGTTCATAAATATTATAAAGGGCGAGATGTCGCTTGTGGGACCAAGACCGGAGATGCTGAAAAATGTTGAGGAATATACAAGGGAACTGCCGGAGTTTTCCTACAGGCTCAAAATGAAGGCAGGACTGACAGGGTTTGCCCAGATCATGGGAAAATACAATACCTCATCGAAGGACAAGCTGATACTGGATCTGATGTATATAGAGGAGTTCAGTATAATAACAGATATCAGGATATTGCTTCAGACTCTGACTGTCCTCTTTTCAGCGGAAGAATCTACGGAAGGCTTTGATGAATGATATAAAAGTGAGCATAGTAACGGTCTGTAAAAACAGCGGGAAGACCATAGAAAAGACCATCAGATCGGTGCTTTGCCAGACATACAAAAACATAGAATATATCATAAAGGACGGCGGGTCGGAAGATGATACACTGGAGATATGCCGCCGCTATGAAGGTGAGTTTGAAAAAAACGGTATGACCATGAAGATCCTGTCATCACCTGACAGCGGGATCTATGATGCCATGAACAGGGGTATTGATGAGACCACAGGAGATATCGTGGGGATACTGAACAGCGATGACAGCTATGAAAAGGAAACCGTGGAGATCATGGTGCAGGCCTATCTGAAAGAAGATTTCGATCTTGCCTTCGGGGATATCAGGATGGTTCTTCCTTCAGGCAGGACTTTTGTGAAAAAGGCAAGGCTTCGCGCCTATACCACAAGCCGGGACTGGAATCATCCCACCCAGTTTGTGAAAAGGAGCATCTATGATACCTACAGATACAGATGTGAAAACATCAGTGATGATATGGATCTGTATTTCAGGATCAAGAAGGACGGGAAAAAGATCATAGTTATAAACAAGGTTCTGGCCGAATTCATGATGGGAGGTGTCAGCAGCACGATCCCTCTCCATGAGGTCGGTGAAAGGATAATGAGGAGATACAGGATATACAGACAAAACGGCTACAGCGCCCTTTACTTTTTTGAATGTGCGGGCTTTGAGATAGTCAAGTATGTGGGATCAAAATTTTAATGAAGCTGACATTTTATTCAAATTATTTTAATCATCATCAGAAGGCTTTGTGTGACTGTCTGCATGAAAAACTGGGGGAGGAATTTACCTTTGTGGAGACCGAACCCATGGAGGAATTCAGATCGCAGATGGGATGGGGGAAAGAAAAGATCCCGGAATATGTATTAAAAAGCCATCTGGGTGAAGAAGAGAAAAAGAAGGCGTATGACCTTGCCCTTGAAAGTGATGTTGTGATCATCGGAACGGCGCCGGAGGATCTCATAGAAAAGAGAATGGAGGAGGATAAACTCACCTTCAGATATTCCGAAAGGCCGTTGAAGGAGGGCAGATGGAAGGTCCTGGTTCCCTATCTGGCAAAGAAGTTCTACATAAATCACTTCAGCAAGAGGAAAAAAAATATCTACATACTGGCAGCGGGAGCCTTTGTTTCGTCTGACTATGCCTTTCTTCACTCCTACAGAAAAAAATGCTACAAATTCGGATATTTTCCCGCACCCGAGGAACTGTCCTTCAGGGAAATAGAGGAGATAAGAAAAAAGAACAGGACGATGAAGGTGCTGTGGGCAGGCAGGTTTCTGAAGCTTAAGCAGCCGGAACTTCTGGTATATGCAGCAAAACGCTGCAGGGATGTGGGGCTGGATCTGCGACTGGAATTTGTCGGAGACGGAAAAGAAGAAAAAAAGATAAGGAAGCTGGTGAAGCAGCAAAAGCTTGACAAGATCACCACCTTTCTCGGATTTCTCAGTCCCGAGGATACCAGGAGACAGATGGAAAAAGCTGACATATTTGTGTGTACCAGCAACAAACTGGAGGGCTGGGGTTCTGTCATATATGAGGCGCTGTCTGCAGGCTGTGCAGTCATAGCCCCATCAAAAGCAGGAGCGACCCCTTTTCTTGTCACCCAGGGAAAGACGGGATATGTATTTCAAAGCGGGAACATAGAAAGTCTTGCGGACAAGCTCAGGATCCTGCTTTCAAGCCCGGGGGCTGCTCATGAGCTGGGCAGAAATGCCTACGAGAACATGGCACGTTACTGGAATCCGAAGGAAGCCTCTTTGCGTCTTCTTGAGGTGTGTGAAAAACGGCTTGCGGGAAGGGATTATTATTTTGACAAAGGTCCTTTGAGCCGTGCCGAAAAAATAAAGGAAAACTGGTTTAAGGAAAAACTTTGAAGAAGATAGTTTATCTCACGGAATATCCAATAGACCTTCCCGGCGGAGCACAGATGTCGACTTTGAGCATATGCGAGGGTCTGGCGGGTCATAAGGAATACGGGTACGAGCCTGTGGTCATTTGTCCGGAACTTCTGGGGGAAAAAACGGAGGACTATCCTTTTCGGATCCTGACCTATCCCATGACGGAAAACCGTGTCAGAAATCTGTTTTTGCGGATAGAAGCTTTCAAAAAATATATCATGCAGGAGAACCCGGATCTTGTGCATATCGAGATGTCCGAATCGCTCATAACCTACGGCTTCATTCAGAGAAAGATGAAAGATATCAGGTTCATCTACACGGACAGGGGACTGCTTTTCGGATACAGAAAAAGGTCAAGGCTTTTCATGTTTCCGGTCTTGAAAAAAAGTCATATGCTTGTGACCACCACAAAGTTCAATGAAGAACTGTGGAGGAAGGAAACTTCCATCAGGCCTTTGACGGTCATACCGAATACGATCAGTACAAAGTATTTCGGGACATATGATGAGTCGAAAAGACAGGATGAAGGATTGGCACATAAATTCACGGTGGGGCTTGCAGGCAGGATATGTGTGGAAAAGGACTGGGATTTTGCGGTCGATTTTGTCAAAAAACTGAAAGAGGTCCTGCCGGATTTCAGGGTGGATATAGTCCTGTCTACTTTTGAAAGGGGAGATGAAGAAAAGACGGAGGAGATCTTTCGTGAGCTTTCAGGCACGGTAGGAGAGGAAAACCTGTCAACGCATCTGAACCTTTCACAAAAAGAGATGGCGGATTATTATTATGGTATTGATGTTTTTCTGATGACAAGCTGCTTTGAATCCTTTGGAAAGGCAGCGGTGGAAGCCATGAGCAGGAAATGTGCCGTTGTTTCCACGGCAGTAGGAGGGCTGCCTGAGGTCATAGGGGATGATAGGTATCTGTATACGAAGGAGGATCCCGGAAAAGGAACGGGATGCATCCGGGAACTGGCAGAGGATCCCGTAAAGCTGAAGGAAGCGGGAGAGTATTTTTATCAAAGGTACAGGTCGCTTTACAGCGAGGATATATACATAGAAAATCACAGGAGGCTGTACGATGAGATTATATGACGGATTGAAGGAAAAGAAAGAAAAACTTGCACTTGTTGGCCTTGGCTATGTAGGTATGCCGATAGCCGTGGCATTTGCGAAATATTTTGATGTCATAGGCTTTGACCTGAGCAGCGAAAAGATTGCAAAGTACAGGGCAGGGATCGATCCCACAGAGGAAGTGGGAGATGAAGAGATCAAAAAGACAACGGTGGATTTCACGGATGATGAAAAAAAGCTTTCGGAGGCTTCCTTTATCATCGTGGCGGTTCCCACTCCGGTCAATCAGGACAAGACACCTGATCTGAAGCCTGTTGAGGGTGCAAGTCATACTGTCGGGAGGAATCTGAAAAAAGGATCGATCGTTGTTTATGAATCGACGGTTTATCCCGGGGTCACGGAGGATGTGTGCATACCCATTCTCGAATCCGAATCGGGACTTAAATGTGGTGTTGATTTCAAGGTCGGATACTCACCTGAGCGTATCAATCCCGGCGACAAGGTACACAGGCTTGAAAATATTAAAAAGATCGTTTCCGGAATGGATGAAGAATCACTCGATATCATAGCGGCAGTATATGAGACTGTCATAAAGGCCGGAGTTCACAGGGCAGGTTCCATCAAAGTAGCGGAAGCAGCAAAGGTTGTGGAGAATTCCCAAAGGGATATCAATATAGCGTTCATAAATGAGCTGGCCATGGCCTTTGACAGGATGGGGATAGACACAACCGAGGTTATTGAGGCCATGAATACAAAGTGGAATGCTCTCGGCTTCAGGCCCGGACTTGTGGGAGGACATTGTATAGGAGTCGATCCTTATTATTTCGTATATGAGGCTGAAAAACTCGGATATCATTCGCAGATCATCTCCTCGGGCAGGAGGATCAATGATGACATGCCTTCCTTCATTGCCGAAAAGATCATAAAGCAGCTTGTGATATCGGGCAAGAGAGTGAAGTCGTCAAGGGTGGTATTTCTCGGAGCAACCTTCAAGGAGAACTGCCCTGATGTGAGAAATTCCAAGATAATGGAGGTAGTCGCGGCTTTGTCGGAATATACGATACAGCCAAGGATAACGGATCCCCTGGCCGATCCGGAGGATGTGAAGAAGACCTACGGATATGAACTGACAGACATAAAGGATATCAACGATGCAGACTGTCTGATCCTTGGAGTCGCCCATGATGAATACAAAAGCATGGGGCTTTCCGGCATGGATGCTCTCTTTGACGGTACGCTCAAAAACGGTGAGAAGGTCATCATAGATATCAAGAGCATCCTTGACAAAAAAGAGGTTGAAAAGAATGGCTACTCCTATTGGAGGCTCTGATAATAAAAAAGAGGACAGACCTTTTTCGGGTTTTCTGACATATTTCTACGGCAATTTCGTCGTCCTTTTGCTGGGCTTTGTACAGACTCCTTTGGTTACAAGGCTCATGTCCACCGACGAGTTCGGAAGGACAGGGATGTACGAGACTGCCGTCATGATCATCTATATCTTTGCAGTCATGGGTCTGGATCAGGCCTATATCAGATATTATTATTCGGAAGGAGTGGACAGGAAGCAGCTTCTTTTCAGATGTCTTTTTCCCTCACTGGTTATAGTATCCGCCATTTCGGTGATCTATTGTTTCAATGCGGATGCGGCAAACGGTTTTCTGTTCGGGAAAAGCGGAAAGGATATCACGGCCCTTGTGGTGATCTATGCGCTCGTTTCCGTCTTTGAGAGGTTCTTTTTCCTCGATATCAGAATGCAGCAGAACGGGAAGCTGTATTCAAATATCAACATAGCGCAGAAGGTGCTGGCACTTCTGACGATCTTTGTGGCGTGGTATTTCCTGGGGAACGACTTCAGGGTTGGATTGTATGCATTGGCAGTACCATGGGGGATCACCACGGCCTTTATCATGGTGAGATATTTTGTTAATCAGAGGGACGGAGGTTTTACCCAGTGGGAAGCGTCCCTGAAGGAATCCATGCACGAGCCGGAAACTGTGAATTTATCCTACCGAGAGCTTCTCCGGTATGGAGTGCCGTTCATAATGGTGCTTCTCATGGAGTGGCTGCTCTCAAGCTGCGACAGGCTCGCTCTGCGTACCTTCTCGGACTTTGATGAACTGGGCATCTACACCAGCGCCATGAAGATCATCGTGCTGCTCCTCACTTTCAAAAATACCTTTATAGCCTACTGGTCTCCGGTGGCAATGGAGCGGTTTGAAAAAAAAGACATGGAGGATAACAGGAGGTTTTTCAGATCGGCCTATGATGTTACACAGTTTCTCTGCGTGGCCGCTGCAACAGGACTCATCCTTTTCAGACGGATCATAGTATTGCTTTTGGGACCTGACTACAGGGGAGCGGAGAGAATGATCCCTTTTCTCACCCTCATGCCCGTCTTTGCCATGCTCTTTGAGATCAGGGTACAGAGCATCAAGTATTCAAAAAAGAATATGTATCTGAACATAGCATCACTTTTTGCTATAATCTGCAATATCGCAGGCAATACCATACTGGTACCCTTCTGGGGAGGTGTGGGGGCATCCGTCACAACAGGGATTTCCTACCTGGTTTATTTTGCAGGCGGATCGTTTTTGGGGGAAAGATGTATTAAAATAGGCTACGGATTCAGAAAAACAGTTGTTTATACGGTGATGCTGATACTTTACTGTATCATCGCTACGGCTGCGGTAAGCGTGTGGGCCGAGGCAGCAGCGGGGGTCCTGATTCTTGCTGCTGCGGCAATTATTGACAGAAAGGTTCTGGGAGTCTGTATCGGATATGTCAAGGATTTTGTCAAACGCAAATAGGATATTGCCGGTCATCATCATGGCAGGAGCTTTTTTGCTGAACGCAAAGAGCCTTGGAGGAGAGTTTCAGGACAGGATCTCTCTTTACAGACCCGGTTTTTCTGACCAAACTATGTACATGACGGAATTTAAGGAGGAAGGCAGATATCCTGACGCATTTCTTCGTGCTCTGGTCAGAGACAAAAAGGTTGCTGTATGGGCGGATTTTTCTCCATATTCCAACTACCCCTCCTATGGACATGATCATTCGGATGATCCTGCCATAGACATATTTTTTTCGGGTGATTATTACTATGATAATAACTACGGAAATTTTTTCAGGAAGTACGCAAAGGAAGGGGTTACCGACGGATCACTGCCTTCTCCGGAAGAGGTGAGAAAGGCAAAGATATTGAAAAACATGAAGGACAGCTTTGTTCAGGTCGGATATACGGCGGATATGGAGCGTTATGCATTCATGTTGAATGATGATCCTGAATACGTGAACAGCTATTTTCATTATTCGTATTATTACTATACTTGTGTGGGAGAGGCAGCTTTTGATACGAATTTCAGGATGTTCATTGCTGATGAGGATATTGAAAATGCAGAAGAACTGGTGGCCATATGGGATGACAGGGAAAATCTTTATGTCATGAGCCGTGAATTCTATGATAATAATATATTAAAACTATTCTGAAGGACCTTCCGGCTCGGAGAATGTGTATGGATATCAACAGATTGCTCACAACAGTTTCATCAGGATATTTTGCGGCACAGGTGATCACGATCATCTTTCTTTGTGTGCTTGGATATGTTTTTATCTGGGCAATGTGTTCAAGAACGAAATGTGCAGAGCGGGTGCTCCTGGCATTTCCTGCGGGGTTGGCTTTTTATTGTGCAGTGATATACGGGATGATGGTGCTTCGGATCAGGATATCCCTGACTTCTATCGTGGTGGTGGCTCTTGTTGTATCTGCAGGAGCTTTTGTGGCCGCAGGTTTTTACAGAAGGAAAACAAAGGGAGAGTTCCTTCCGGACCGGAAAAGCTTTTCATGGAAGGAACTATTGCTGCTTGCGGTCATCGGAGGTGTTCTTGCCTGTATCGCAACCTCGGGTCTTCTGACCGTGAGTCTTGATAATGACTCGTTTTATTATTATTCTTCGTACCCCCAGATGATCATCAG
>JAFSWJ010000326.1 GCA_017444545.1 Lachnospiraceae bacterium | reverse complement strand
GGATACAGGCGAAGAGGCCGTAAGCGGAAATACGAGCGAAAACGCCGCAGGCGAAGAAGAGGAAAAGGCCGATGCTACCATCATGTATTATTTTGTGGGCTCCAACCTGGAGGGCAGCCATCAGGAGGCCACAAGGGATATGGTCGAGGTCATGACCGGACTGAGGCGGGCGGAAGAGGACGGAGCAAAATCAAAGGTCAATGTGATCGTCGAGACCGGAGGCGTTTCCTTCAGGGCAGATGATAATGAAACGGAGGAAGAGAAAAGGAAAGGATATAAAGCAGGGCATGACTACCTGAAAGAGGAGTACTCTGTAAGTGAAGAAGCCACAGACAGCTATAAGCTTCTGATGTCGGCAAATGGAGAGGATGGTTTCAAGTGGGACAAAAACGAGCGCTGGGAGATCTCCGCAGGCGGAATCAAAAGGGCAAAAAATGATGATGGTATGGACAGGGACAGGATCATGTCCGGACATAAGGAGACGGGAGATGCGCCGGAACTGACGGATTTCATCAGGACTACAGCAGAAAAATACCCTGCAGAGAACTATATGCTGGTGCTCTGGGATCACGGCGGAGGGCCCGAGGGAGGCTATGCGGGAGATGACAGGGTAACAGATTCCGATAAATACGGATATATCACCTCGGACCAGCTCTCAAAGACTCTGTCCGAGGCAGCTGTCAAATTTGCCTTCATAGGGTTTGATGCCTGCCTCATGGGAAATCTCGAGACAGCCATGGCCCTGACACCCTATGCAGATTATCTTTTTGCGTCGGAGGATATTGAGTCCGGCGAGGGCTGGGACCACAGAGGCTATGTACAACAGATGCTTACGAATGATCCGGCTTCCTATAAGCCGGCAAGCATAAAGAAAACCACCGAAGACATAGGGGTGAAAATGGCCGGCGATATGATCAGCTGGTATGAGAAAGAGGGCGGAAAAGCTACCGTTTGCGTCATAATCCTGAATGAGACACAGCTGGGGGATCTGTATTATAAACTTTGTTTGCTTGCTGATGATATCAGGGAGAAGCTTCTGGCCACGTCCGACGGTAAATTTATCATGGAGAAGTATCCGGATTTTCTGGAGGCTCTCCAGAGGTCCATCCATTTCAACGGAGATGACAGCGGGATCGTCGACCTGTATTCCTTCTGTGACGAGGTGAGCAAGATAAACGATGTAGATGCAGTGGAGATCACAGATCTGGCACGTGACGTTCAGGATGCATTAAAGCCCGGTGACTTTAAGAGTAGGAACGGCACCAACAAAGGCCCCGTGGTCTGTGAAAGCTATACATCGTCGTATCCGTTTGCAGATGGCGGGGATGACAAAGATAGCAAGCTTGGCGGCCTCACCGTCTATTTCCCTCACGAAAACTTCAGGGTGGAGTACGGTGATGAGGAAAAGACGGTAACCGACTACTTCAAGAGCTACCTGGATATTTATTACAATTCGGATAATTCAAAAATCATAAAGGATGACAACAAGCTGGGGAATGGCTACAGATCCTTGCTTGAGACCTTTTGCACCATCCGGGTCATAGGTTCATCCATGTCCGATGGCTTTGACAAAAAGGATGAGGAGGTTTTGTCCATCCTGAAAAAGGCTGCGGATGCAGTAAAAAATGATTATAAGCTTACAGAGAAAAGCATAGCCTTCAGGACAGCGGATAATATGTCTGTCAGCAACGGCCTGGTGAGAAACCGGATATCCGAAAATGATGTCAGAATGAGGACCATAGTATCCGACGGCCGTATTATCTGCGTGTATGACGTGGATGAGACAAAGACAAAGATGATCAACAGGATAAACCAGCAGCTTCAGTTTACCGCTGAAGACGGCCGGGTTCACAGGCTGGGATATATTTCCGATATGGATAAGCCCGCCCCTGTGCAGGGAAAAGAGGGCCGTTACAGATATATACCCTCAAACCGTTATGATGAAAAGTGGTTTTTCATGGGAGAGGTTCCGGCTTCCATCTACAGCATCCAGGATATAAGCCCTGAGCCGGAACGGCATTTCTACAATGCGCTTGATGATAATAGGACCGTTATCGTACAGATCCCTGCTGCTGTCAAAAGGAGCGAGGAGTCATCGGAGGAACTGGTCATAATAGAAGCAGAGGTTGATTCAGGTTCGTCCAATGTGGTGCCAAGGGGCTATTACCGGATAGATGTGAAGCAGAAGCTTCTGTACGGCTTCATTCCCTGGGAAGATGTTTCCGAAAACGCCACTTTTCAGGCTGTATCCGATCTGGCAGAATATATAGCCGGTGAGACAAGCGATTTCAAGATATTATCGTTTGGGACTGTCTACGGAGAGCCGATGAGAAAATCCGAGGTTCGGATAAACAGAAGCAAAGCCGTTGCCTCGGATAACCGGACGAATGTGAGATCCAGATATATTATGACTGATGTGTTCGGCGGACGCTATGAGCTTGACTGCCTCAACAGCGGTGAGGCTGTTACCGTTTCCGTGACGCTTTCTCAAAACGGCAAAGCCATTGAGGACGATTATATCGATGAGGGCGCTGAGGGTGTATATCCTGTATTCACATACCGCACAGCTGAGTATTCGCTGAGCCTCAACAAGGATCTGCCCATAGGCTACCGGGATGAGTCGGGAAGCTTTCATGAGCTGAAGAGTTCATCTGATTTCAAGGCCCTGGGAACCGGTGCCATAGACATCGTATTCAGGGATTATGACCGGAAGGAAGGCGTGATCGGAGTTGAAGAGGGCGTGACTGTAAGCGTTGATGGCATGGAGGGAAGCTTTGAACCGGGTTATTATCTGTTCATGCCGGAGTATGATCCGGCACTGACGCTTACGGTGGGTAATAAGAACGAGCCTCTGTCCATCGAAAAAAAGGCTGATATCCCCTACGGATTTACAAAGACGCTTTCGCCACGGGAGGATCTGCCGAATTTCATTTCGGTCAAAAACGGAAACGGTGATGTGACCAGATCCTTCAGGACATATTTTACCGTAGATGCCGGTGGTCAGAAATTTGATCTGTCAGAGTCCGGTGAACTTGAGAAATTCAAAATGCTTGATCTGAAGCCCGGCAGCAAAATAACCGTAAGTGCAGGGTTTTCTGCAGGAGATAAATTGATATACGCTCCGGCAGCCGTTGAACTGACGGTGGAACGGCAGCCTGTGAAGCTTCTTGGAGCAAATGCGTTTGAAACATGGGAGTTTCTTTACTCGGATACCTTCTGGGAAAAGGATTACCCTTCCGAATACTATACCCCTTCTGTTAAAGTCCGGATGCAGTACGGGGAACAGGTGTATGATGACAGGGAGTTCGGAGATTATATAGGACAAGAGCTTCATATCAGTAAGCTGGTTTCGGCAGATACCGTATCCGAGGTTTCCATAGACACGGGTGTGGTTTCAGGTGCCGGTGACTATGAGGATCTGCCCATAGGTCCGAGGATCACAGGCAGAAAGAAGCCCGGAGCCTGGGAGGATGAATACCTGAACAGTGCTTTTGCACAATATTATACCGTTGAGGATGCCGTGCTTCAGTATTATATGGTGAAACCGGCAGCCGATGTCTACTTCAGGAGCCT
>JAFSWJ010000325.1 GCA_017444545.1 Lachnospiraceae bacterium | reverse complement strand
TTCAACACTGCTCAACGGAAATCCCACGGCTGCACCTGCGGGCGATACATGCTTGAAGGATGCGGCGGCGGGAAGTCCTGTCGCCTCCTTTAGCTCCTTTACCAGCTGATAACCGTTCAGGGCATCGAGCAGATTGATATATCCGGGCCTTCCGTTTTTGACCTCGATGGGAAGATCTCTCCCGTTTTCCATAAAGACCCTTGAGGGCTTCTGATTCGGATTGCATCCGTATTTGAGTGAAAGTTCTTTCATGGCATTTCCCCCGCTTTAAGCTTACTGTAATTTGTTTATTATCCTGCTGTCATATTTTCCCGTGCCGATGTCTATGAACCTGACAAAAAGAGATACCTTGTTGTCATCATCAAGAGCATCCCAGACAGCATCCGTAAATGTATCCAGATCCCCCTTTATGAGCACCGGGGTCGGCTCGCCTTCATAGCTTGGCAAAGGGTCCCCGTCACCCATGTAGGTGTGGATGTAGTGACCCTTTCCGGGATTCTTTCCCTCATAGGAAAAGGTGTACCTGTTGCACTGGCTGTCATCGCCGTTGTCGCTCTTCAAGATCGAAAGGCTGTAAGAAAAACCGCTCTTTCCCGTCAGGACGCAGCCTGAAATACGGGGAGTGAAATTGGGCCCGTCAGGCTCAAACTCCCTGCTTCTAAGCGACTCCTCAAAGGTCTTGCCCACCTTCAGACCGTCAAAAACCGTATCGGTCTGGTCGCCGTTTGTGACTATGGTGCAGTCGTTTATCACTCTCACCGGATGGTAGATGATCAGAGACGGATCCTTCATCCTGCTTTCATCAAAGGCCTTTGTCCTGATGCCTTCACCGTCCTCAAGAAAGATCCTGTTTCTCGAGTTTTCGGATCTGCCCATGATAAAATAGGCTATGACAGCATATTTCCCGTCTTCGCTTCTTCCGGTCACAATGCCCCTTCCGGGATATGAAACGGATGAGATTTCATCAAAAAGATCAACGTATTTCATACATCCTCCTTAATCCTTTTGCAGGTCAGCGTATTCTTCAAAGCAGTCAAAGGTCGCAAAATAATCAGAAAGCTTCTCGGCCCTCCTGATGAGCTTAAAGCTCCCGTCCTCTTTTAATAAGATCTCGGCCGACCTGAGCCTGCCGTTATAATTGTATCCCATGGAATGCCCGTGGGCTCCGGCGTCATGGATGAAAAGCAGATCCCCGTTATCGATGCGGGGAAGCATCCTTTCGATGGCAAACTTGTCATTATTCTCACAAAGAGATCCCACCACATCAGATTTGTGATCGCAGGGAGCATCCTCCTTTCCCAGCACGGTTATGTGATGATAGGCACCGTACATCGCAGGCCTCATGAGGTTTGCGGCACAGGCATCCACTCCGATGTATTCCCTGTAGATATGCTTTTCATGAACGGCACGGGTAATGAGCGCACCGTAGGGTCCCATCATGAACCTCCCCATCTCGGCATAGATCTTTACATTTCCAAGACCTGCCGGAACAAGGATCTTTTCGTACTGTTCCTTCACGCCCTGACCGATCTTTGCGATATCGTTTCCCCTCTGCTCCGGAGTATAATCAATACCCACACCGCCCGAAAGGTTGATGAAATCGATCTTTGCCCCGGTCTCGTTCTGCAACTCGCACGCCAGTTCAAAAAGCTGTCCCGCAAGGGTCGGATAATACTCCTCCGTTACGGTATTGCTTGCAAGAAAGGCATGGATGCCGAACCTTTTGCAGCCCTTGCCTTTGAGTATCCTGAAAGCCTCCGTCATCTGCTTTCGGGTCATCCCGTATTTGGACTCTCCGGGGTTATCCATGATGGAATTTGAGATCGAGAAAATGCCTCCGGGGTTGAACCTGCAGCAGACAAGCTCCGGGATTGCTCCCACGTTTTTTTCAAAAAAGTCTATGTGGGTGATGTCATCGAAATTGATGATGGCGCCGATCTTTGCTGCATATTCAAATTCGGATGCGGGAGTCTCGTTTGATGAAAACATGATCTCCTCACCGGAAAAACCAGCAGCCTTTGCAAGCTTTAACTCCGCCATGGATGAGCAGTCGCAGCCAAAGCCGAACTCCCTGAATATCTTCAGTATGAAGGGGTTCGGGGTTGCCTTTACCGCAAAGTATTCCCTGAAGCCTTTGTTCCAGGAAAAGGCCTCCTTTACTTTTTTCGCATTCTCCCTGATCCCCTTTTCATCGTAGAGATAAAAGGGCGTAGGATATGAGGCTGCTATCTCCTCCGCCTTCTGTCTGTCAATAAAAGGTACTTTTTTCATAAATCTCCTATCTGCCAGTCTATTGGCTCTTCACCGTTTTCTGCAAGAAACTCATTGCATCTTTTGAAATGTCCGCATCCGAAAAAACCGTTGTGTGCGGAAAGCGGACTTGGATGCGCCGCCGTCAGAACAAGATGGTTTTTATTATCCAGAAATGCTGCCTTGTCCTTTGCATACCGCCCCCAAAGCATGAAGACTACCGGTGAGTCCTTTTTGTTCACTGCTCCGATGACTGCATCGGTGAAGGTTTCCCAGCCTTTTTTTTGGTGGGATGCCGCCTGTCCGGCCCGTACCGTGAGCACGCTGTTTAATAAAAGCACTCCTTCATCGGCCCATTTTTTTAAGTATCCGTTGTTCGGGATCCTGCAGCCAAGCTCAGTGTTGAGCTCCTTGTAGATATTTTTCAACGAGGGAGGTATCGCAATATCCGGCTTTACGGAAAATGCCAGACCATGCGCCTGTCCCGGCTCGTGATAGGGATCCTGTCCCAGGATCACGACCTTCACATTTTCGAGAGGCGTGTAATGAAGGGCGTTGAAGATATCGCCCGAAGGCGGATACACCACCTGCGTGTCATATTCATGCTTCACGAATCCGTAGAGTTCCCTGTAATACGGCTTTTTGAACTCTCCGGAAAGTGCCTTTTCCCAGCCTCCGGTCAAACCTGACATCTTACCGGCACCCCTCTGTCACTTAAATATCTTTTCACTTCCTCAATGGACAGCTCCCTGAAATGAAAGAGCGATGCCGCAAGCGCCGCATCGGCCTTTGCCTCAGTCAGTGCCTCGTAAAAATGCTCACAGTTTCCTGCTCCGCCCGAGGCAATGACAGGAACATCAACTGCTTCCGAAACTGCTTTTGTCAGCTCGATGTCAAAGCCGGCCTTTGTCCCGTCGCAGTCCATGCTGGTCAGAAGTATCTCTCCCGCTCCTCTTTTCACTCCGTCTATGGCCCATTTGACGGCATCAAGTCCCATGTCGACCCTGCCTCCGTTTTTGTAGACAGTAAAGCCGCTGCCGTCCGGCTTTCTCTTTGCATCTATTGCAAGCACAACGCACTGGCTGCCAAATTTATCAGCAGCCCTTTCTATGAGCGAAGGGTCATTTATGGCTGCACTGTTTACCGCCACCTTGTCGGCACCCGCACGCAGTATCTCCCTGAAATCATCGGTCGTCCTGATGCCGCCGCCGACGGTGAAGGGTATGAATACGGTTCCCGCCACCTTTTCGACCATGTCAACAACGGTCTTTCTTTTGTCGGAGGATGCGGTGATATCAAGAAATACCAGCTCATCGGCACCCTCGCTGTCATAGGCTTTTGCGACGGATACCGGGTCTCCGGCATCTATGAGATTTACAAAATTTACCCCTTTTACCACCCTTCCGTTATCAACATCAAGGCAGGGGATGATCCTTTTCGTAAACATATCTATGCGGTCTCCAAAAAATTCTGAAGTATCCTTAGTCCTGTTGCAGAGGATTTTTCGGGATGGAACTGACAGGCAAAGATGTTGTCCTTTTCAACCGATGCGTCGATCCTTGTGCCGTAGTCTATGGAAGCCTTTACCGTATCCCTGTCTGTGGCAGAAAGGTAATATGAATGGACGAAATAAACAAAGGCACCGTCCGGGATACCCGCAAAGAGCCTTCCGTCACCTGAAAGATCCAGGGAATTCCAGCCGATGTTGGGGACCTTGAGTCCATCCTTTTGCGGGATCCTTTTGATACTTCCCGAAAGTATGCCAAGTCCCTTCACCCCCGGATCCTCCTCGCTTTCCTCATACAAAAGCTGAAGTCCCAGGCATATGCCTAAAAAAGGCCTGCCGGATCCTATATAATCCTTTACCGGATCCACCAGATCGTATTTTTCGAGATTGCCCATGGCAGCGCCAAAGGCTCCCACTCCGGGCAGGATGAGGGCAGACGCATTTTTGATCTCATCCGCATCCCTTGTGGTCACACAGGGAAATCCCAGATGCCTGACCGCCTTTTCAACACTGTTTATATTTCCCGCATCATAATCTACTATGGCTATCATATCTTCCTGCCGATCATTGCTGCACGTAGTTTCCGTTTGCATCCCGCCTCACATTGAACTGATACAGCGGCTGTCCTGACGGTGCAGGACTCTGTGACTGTGAAGGAGCATTTGAACCCTTCGGTGTGACCTGAAGCTGTGTACCCTCCGGAATGATCACTGTCGAATTGTCGGGAGTGAGGGTGATGCTGGGGTCAGCAGAAGGAGTTTCACTGCTCTCTTCTTCCTCTTCATCATCATATTCGTCGTTTCCAAGGTCGGCCGGAGCGGGCTCTCCTTCTTCAGGCACATCTCCCTCCGTTTCCTCAGATTCCTCAGGTTCCTCACTTTGATTTCTGAGGGCGTTATCCACGGTCAGACCGTCCTCGGCAAACTCTATGCCGGCCCCTCCCTCGGTGAGATCCACCGTCGGGACTATGTCGGCATTCCAGCCGGGATCGACTATATCAAGAAGAGCCATGGTATATTGCACGTCATCCGTGATTCCGTAGAGCTCTCTGGCTCTTGCTTCATCAACTCCGAAGATATCCCCAAGGTATCCGAGGATCTCGCCATAGATCGACTCAAACTCAGAGCCCACTCCCAGACTTTCGGCATAGTCGCAAAGCCTGTCGCGAAGTCTGACTCCCTCTATGAGGGAATCCACTGCTCCCAGGGGATCCTCCCTCTGTTCATACTCGTTGAAGGCATTGATCCTCCTTTGCAGCCTCATGAGAACAAAGGATTTGTTGAATATCTCCCTGCTGTCCTCGGATATATGGTCAAGACCTGTCAGGGATTCATAGGCACCTGCATAGTCTCCTTTTTCATAATTCGTCTTTGCCGCACTCTCATATCCGAGATTTGCAAAAGCAAAGGTACAGAAGGTGATGGCAGCCAGGAATGAGGTAAAGAACAATGCCACGGCAATGACCTTTTTCCTCGGAAGCTTCTTTTCGGGAACCTCGGGGTCTGCAGGCTTTTCCTTCTTTGGCTTCTTTTCCTTTTTGGGTTTCTTTTCCTTCGGCTTTTTCTCTTTTTTCTTTTTCTTCTTTTTGCCGCGTGCTTCTTCGTTTTCGACTTCTCTGATTACTTCATTATTTTCAAGAGTCTGCTCGCTGGGATTTGCAACCAGCGTCCCGTCCTGTGCAACTGCTTCGACAGACGCTTCCGATCCTTCATCATCTTCATCATCTCCGGCAAAGAGGAATTCCGTAATGCGCGTGAGAAGGCCTTTCTTTTTGACCGGATTGCCTTCTGCATCAAGCTGAGGCTCTTCATCACCCTTTTTCTTCTTTTCCTTTCTTTTGCGCTTCTTCTTTTTTGATGACGTATCATCATCTGAAGCTTCTTCTCCACCGCCGTCTGCCCGATCCTTAATTTCCTCATCTGCGCTCTCTCCGTCTGCATCAGCACTTCCGTCGAGCATGGAAAGAAGATCATCCTCCACCATCTCGCTGTTGTCATTTTTGATCAGAAGATCATTTATTTCGTTGAGTTCATCATCAGCAGGCATGTCATTGATGATGTCGGTCACGTCAAGATCTGATGACTCGGCACCTGCCAGTCCAAGATCGCCCAAAATATCCGAGGTGGAAGGTTCCTCATCACCTGCAGGCATTTCCACAGGTTCGGGGGTTTCTGCATCCAAAGGGATGTCCCCGCCTTCCAGACCGAAATCTATGGGGATAACATCCTCTGCCGGGGAATCCTTTGCCGGCTCTTCAGGGATGTCTGACAGGGGTTCTTCTGAAGGTTCTGCTGTTTCGTCTGCCGTAGGTTCTTCTGCGATATCTGGCAGGGGTTCTTCTGCAGTTTCTGCCATGGCGGCTTCATCCATATCGGAGCCTTCTGTTGCTGCTTCCTCGGCAGATTCGATCATGGCTGCGATCTCCTCGGGAGTCATCATATGATTCGGATCATCAGAGGGCTCAGCAGCAGGAACCTCGTCTTCCATGGGAATGTCTTCTGCGGACATTTCCTCCAACGGCACGTCCATCGGGATCTCTTCTGCAGGCATCTCATCTAACGGCATGTCCATAGGGACTTCTTCCATGGGCATATCCATCGGGATTTCTTCCATGGGCATGTCTTCCATGAGGGGTTCGTCTGCGGGAGCTTCGTCCGGTGAAGGCGCCTGGCCGCCTCCCACCAGGGCTGCGATCTCCTCCGGAGTCATGATGTGGTTCGGATCATCACT
The DNA here is from genome assembly GCA_017444545.1 of Lachnospiraceae bacterium. Classification (GTDB taxonomy): domain Bacteria; phylum Bacillota; class Clostridia; order Lachnospirales; family Lachnospiraceae; genus NK4A144. The sequence goes on along the minus strand of JAFSWJ010000325.1, from coordinate 7 downwards.
CATCTCG
>JAFSWJ010000324.1 GCA_017444545.1 Lachnospiraceae bacterium | reverse complement strand
TGTCCCTCGTCGCAACCAAAGGCTCTGAACCGTCTATGAGCTGTCTTGCCCTTTTCGATGTTGCAAGCACGATGGAATATCTGCTGTTTACGATGGGGGTCTCTCCCTCCTCACAGTCAGCATTTACAACCTTCATCAGATCCGAATAAGACGGGTGCAGCATTTTTTCATTCCTCCATATCCTGTAATTCTTTTCTTACTTCCTTTATAAACTCCGCCTGGTGTGACGGCGTGAAGTGGGCAGCCTGTATTATACCGTGAAGCTGCTTTGTGCATTTATCAATATCGTCGTTGATGACGATATAATCATATTTTTCGATGCCTTCGGATTCAGCGGCCGCGCGCTTCATCCTTTTTTCGATAACATCCGGCGTCTCGGTACCGCGTCCGGTCAGGCGTCTCTTTAGTTCCTGCGCTCCCGGCGGCATCACAAATACGAGAAGTGTATCCGGGAATTTTTCCCTGATCTGCATGGCGCCCTGGATCTCGATCTCAAGGATCACGTCGAAGCCTTCATCAAGCTTTGAAAAAACGAATTCCTTTGGAGTCCCGTAGTAGTTGCCCACATACTCGGCGTGCTCTAAAAGTTCATCGTTTGCGATCATCCTTTCAAATTCCTCACGGGTCTTGAAAAAATAGCTGACGCCTTCTTTTTCCGCGGGTCTCGGAGATCTCGATGTGGCTGAGATCGAAAGCGCATAGCAGTCATAATCCTCAAGGAGCCTGTTCATCAGCGTTCCCTTGCCTGAGCCTGCAAAGCCCGAAACGACTGTAAGTATACCACGATTATTGATCTTTTGCATCACTTTTCTCCGTTTGGTGTGTTATCATGCTTTCACGGTACTGCCGTGTTCTATACGTGGATATTTCTGTTTTTTATATTGCTGAACTGCTTCGTTTTGTACGGGGTTACCTGTTCTTTGTTTTGTCCGGAGGTGTTTATGGTTCGTTTTGTCCAGAGTTAATTGTTCTTTGTTTTGTCCCGAGGTGTTTATGGTTCGTTTTGTCCGGGGGGTTCCGGCTGCCGGGTCACACGCTGATATAGTGTTTCGGGGGTGAGAGACGACAGCACGATCTGATTATTTTCCATCACTATCACCGCCTTGGCCTTCCTGCCGTGGGTGGCATCAATGGCAAGGCCCTGAAGCTTGGCATTTTTCACCGTACGTTTTGCGGGTGCAGAGTCGTAACTGACTATTGCTATGACTCTGTCCATATTGACTATGTTTCCGAAACCCACATTTATCAGATCACTCAATGTTCTGCACCTGTTCGCGGATCTTTTCTATTATGGATTTCAGCTCGATGGCCGTATCCGAAAGCACCAGGTCATTTGCTTTTGACAGTGTGGTATTTGCCTCGCGGTTCATCTCCTGTGCTATGAAGTCAAGCTTGCGGCCGCAGCTTTCGCCTTTTTGCAGGCACTGGCGCATGCTCTCTATATGACTTTTCAATCTCACGATCTCTTCATCAACGCATACCCTGTCCGCAAATATGGTGACCTCGGTGATTATCCTCGACTCGTCTATCGCCGCTGATGTCGGAGCAAGGAGCTCCTCTATCCTTTCGGTGAGTTTTTTCCTGTATTCCTCCACGATCCGGGGAGAGCGTTCCTCCACTGCCTCCACGTATCCCTTCATCTGGTCAAGCTTTAAGAGAAGATCGTTTTTGAGATTTGTACCCTCCTCTATCCTTGCCAAAACAAAGTTATCAAGAGCTCCTCTCAGTGCCTTTTCAAGAGTCTTCCACTGCTCGTCCTCGTCCAGGCTTTCATCCTCCATGGTGAAAACGTCGGGATATCTGGACAGATTTGAAAGTCTGACATCATTTTCAAGACCGAACTGGTCTGCCATTTCTTTCAGATACTCCATATACTGGGATGCGATATCGCTGTTGTATCTGACCTTTTCCGAAAGCTTTCCGTCATCCTCCATGGAGACGAATATATCCACCTTGCCCCGCTCCATGTACTCCTTTGCGGTGTTTCTCACCGCAACATCAAAGCAGGCCAGCCCCTTTTGAAGCTTGGTGTTCAGTTCCAGATATCTGTGGTTCACTGCCTTGATCTCGACGATGTATTTTTTGCTGCCATCCGTGACTTCGCATCTGCCGAAGCCTGTCATGCTCTTGATCATACCGTTTCGTGGTTCTCCTTGATCTTTGTTTTCACCGGATTGTTGTTTTCTCCGGATCTTTGTTTTTCTGTGCGGCAGTCTTTTGGTAAGTAACCTGCAGCCACGCTTATAATAGTACCATCTGTGCAGGTATAAATGCAATATCGGGAATCTTTGGTTTTCGCGGGTCGACGGTTCTGATTATGGTTGAATGTAATGGCAGCAACCTGCGGGAAAAAGGAATTTGACTTGGAGCGCGGGTTTGGAAGAGGTGCTATGTACATCGGTTCAAAGTGGAACGCAGATACGGTCTCCTGTCCCAAAAAGTGGGACACAGATACGTCCCCTGTCCCAAAAGTGGGACACAGATACGTCCCCTGTCCCACACTGAGCCCCCTGTCCCACACTGAAAATATGTGATAAAATCAGAGCATCAATGCAGGCCGGCAAGGCCGGGATTTTTGAAAGGAGTTTTCATGGATAATTTTGAATTTTGTCTGCCTACGAGAGTTGTTTTCGGAAAGGGTTCGGTTTCAGCTGCCGGAAGGCTTGTAAAGGATGCCGGATGCAAAAAAGTCTTCATTGTCTACGGAAGTGAGCGTGTGAAAAAAGACGGACTTTTGTCCGCCGTTGAAAGATCACTCATTGAAAGCGGGATATCATACGAGGAATTTGGCGGAGTAAAGCCCAATCCCCTGCTTTCACATGCAGAGCTCGGTGTGAAGAAGGCCCGGGATTTCGGAGCCGATCTTATTTTGGGAGTGGGCGGAGGAAGCGTGATAGATACTGCGAAGGGAATCGCCCACGGTCTGGCAAATCCGGATGTGACCATATGGGATATCTGGACGAAAAAAGCGCCCTTATTAAGATCAACTCCTGTAGGTGCTGTGCTGACCATACCCGCTGCCGGATCGGAAATGAGCGACTCGGCCGTCCTCACAAATGAGGAGACGGGGCAGAAATTCGGTATCAATTCCGAATTCAACAGATGTGTCTTTGCGATCGAGGATCCGTCGCTTGCGGAAACTCTTCCGGAATGGCAGATCAAAAACGGCATCGTGGATATCATGATGCATACCATGGAAAGATATTTCATTTCGGGAATAAATGCGCAGCTCACGGACTGCATTGCCGAGGGTGTGCTCAAAACCGCACGGGACAGCGGCCGGGCGGTCCTCAGGGATCCGAAGGATGCAGATGCCATGGCGGAGCTTTGGTGGTGTTCGTCCCTTTCACACAATAACCTGACGGAATGCGGCAGGGGGAAGGATTTTTCGGTCCACAAAATAGGCATGGCTCTTTCGGCACTTTTTGATTATACTCACGGTGCTACTCTCAGCGCGGTCTGGGCATCCTGGGCCAGATATCTCTATAAGGACTGCACCGGCAGGTTTGCAAAGTATGCACGGAATGTCTGGGGAATAAGTGAAGACGATGATGAGAAGGCAGCGCTTGCGGGGATCGAAGCCACGGAGGCATTTTACCGTTCCATAGGAATGCCCGCATCTCTTCATGAGCTCGGGCTTGAGGACCCCGACGATGAAACACTCATGAAACTGGCTATGCATGCAACAATGAATGATACCGTAAAGCTTTCCCGTATCAGACCACTGACAGCCTCAGATGTGGTTGAGATATACAGGATGGCGAGGTGATATCTGAAGCGGAGTTGGGTCACGGGGACGGTTCTTCTGTTTCTTTTTTCGGTGGGACACAGGGGACGTATCTACTGTCCCAATTCTGGGACAGTAGATAC
>JAFSWJ010000323.1 GCA_017444545.1 Lachnospiraceae bacterium | reverse complement strand
CCTGATTGTTCTCGGCATATATCTGGATCCATCCCGTGTCCCTGGCTCCCATGGCATCGGTGTGGTCGCAGTTGATGTTTATGGGACCCGAAAGAGTACGGTTTACCACTGCCATGACGCAGGGCATCCTGTCAGAGGCGGCAACGAGCAGCTCCTCCCACATGAGGGCAAGTCCGCAGGAGGAGGTGGCGGTGAGGCTTCTGGCCCCGGCAGCCTCGGCACCGATGGTGGCCGACATGGAGGAATGCTCTGATTCCACCGGGATGAACTCCGTATCCATCTGTCCGTTTGCTATATAGGTCGATACCATCTGGGGTATCTCTGTTGAAGGTGTGATCGGAAATGCCGGCATGACATCAGGATTGATCTGCCTGATGGCAAAGGCGACGGCTTCGTTTCCGCTCATTCTGTCTTTCATCGACATGGTTTTTTCTTCCTTTCGGTATTATTGCGAAGACCGGTCATTCTGCGGTGGAGCCTTTTTCAGGGACGACCGGCTCCGTGCCGGGCACCATCGTGATCGCATTGAAGGGGCAGGCCTTTTCACAGATACCGCAGCCCTTGCAATGATCATAGTCAAAGTCCGAACGTTTCATATCCGACACGGGTATGCATCCGTCGGGACATACCGGCGCGCAGAGCAGACACTGCTTGCAAAGCTCCTTGTCAAAGACCGGAGTCATTGTTCTCCAGGGACCTGTGGCAAAATCCCTTGCAGTCCCCTTTGCAAACATCATCAGACCTTCCGTCAGTTCCTCGTAGGGTGTATTTTCATTTATCTTTGATACATCACTTCTCATATTTTTGTCACGCTCCCAGCGCTTCAAATGTCATCGACAGCGCTTTCATGTTTCCTTCTATCACTTCAGGTTTCTTTGCAAATTTATGTTCATAGGAAGCTTTCATCTCCCTGATGAATTCATTCTTTTCCATCACACGGCTTACTGCGACAGCTGCGGCAAGCATGGGGGAGTTCGGGAAGTTCTTTCCCAGGGCCTCCTCGGAGATCTTTCTTGCATCCACCGTGTATACCCTTCCTTTATATCCCTGCAGAAGAGGTCTGACTTCGTCGGGAGAGGAGGGCGTATTTATTATGATGGCGCCATCCTCCGACAGTCCGGATGTGACATCCACCGATGTCAGCAGCGTTTCATCAACGACCACAACAAGATCGGGATTGTAGATATTGCTGTGAACCCTGATCTCCTTTTTGCTGATCCTGTTGAAAGCCGTGATGGGAGCGCCCATCCTTTCGGGACCGTACTCGGGAAAGCCCTGGACATAGGCCCCTGTTTTGAAGCACACATCGGCAAGCAGGAGAGCCGCTGTCTTTGCGCCCTGTCCGCCTCTGCCGTGCCATCTGATCTCTATACTTTCAAAATCCATATGAGTCTCCTTGAAACCTTTGATCTTTGCGTACTATGAGATTTTACCAAAACATCCGGGGTTTAACAATGAATAATTAATTCTTTGGATTTTGTCCGCCGGGAGCGTGATTGAAAGAATGAGGCACTGATGATATTATAGACGGATGGAAACAAGGTTTTGCGCGCCGGGTGAGATCGAGAGAGAAAGCATGAGGATCATCCGGCAGGAGCTTCTGCAAAAGAACAAAACGATACCGGAAGAAAACCTGGATGTGGTCATGCGCGCCATCCATACGACAGCGGACTTTGACTATGCGGACAGCCTGTATTTTTCAAAGGATGCCTGCAGCCGTATAATAAAATCGTTCACGGACGGAGCCGTTTTTGTCACCGACACGAACATGTGCCTGACCGGAATAAACAAAAAGGCACTGTCTTCCTTTGGCATCAAAGCCTGCTGCTTCATGGCGGATGAAACGGTAGCGGAAAGATCGGCAAAAAAAGGGACGACAAGAGCGTACGAGGCCATGGGATATGCGGCGGAAAGCTTTGAAAAAGCCGCGTTCATTTCCGGAAATGCGCCCACAGCTTTGATGAGGCTTTGTGAGATGATGGAGGAGGGATACAGACCTTCCTTTATCATAGGAGTTCCGGTAGGCTTCGTGAACGTGGTCGAAAGCAAGGAAGAACTGATCAGAACCTGCGAAAGATACGACATCCCGGTCATAGTATCAAGAGGCAGAAAAGGCGGCAGCACCGTGGCCGCCGGCATAACAAACGCACTGCTCTACAAAAGTGGGACAGGGGACGTATCCGTGTCCCACAATTATG
>JAFSWJ010000322.1 GCA_017444545.1 Lachnospiraceae bacterium | reverse complement strand
TCCTTGAAAGCCTTCATCAGGATGAAGTCAAGGCGCTTCGCATCAATCCGGTGAAGGGCGTGGGATCACTTCCGGATGAACTTGAAGATATGTGGCATCTTGAAAGTGTGCCCTGGGAGGATACCGGATTTTATTATGAGACGGAGGAAGGTGTTCTGCCGCCGGGAAAGCATCCGCTTCATGAAGCGGGAGCCTACTACATCCAGGAACCCTCGGCAATGTATCCTGTAAGCCTGCTTGGTCCAAAGGAAAATGAAAGGGTACTGGATCTTTGTGCCTCGCCCGGAGGGAAAAGTACCCAGATCGTATCTTACATGGGTAATACAGGACTTCTGGTCTCAAACGAGATCATCAGATCCAGAGCCCTGACACTGTCCTCCAATATCGAAAGAATGGGATCGAAAAATACGGTGGTTACCAATATGGAACCGGTCCGCCTTTCGGCTGCCCTTCCTGCCTTTTTTGACAGGGTACTGGTGGATGCCCCCTGTTCCGGTGAAGGGATGATGAGGAGAGGAGATGCCGCACGGGAAAACTGGAGCGTGGAAAATGTTTTAATGTGCGCTTCAAGACAAAAGGAGATCCTTGAAGAGGCTGCAAAGTGCGTCAGACCGGGAGGAAAGCTTGTTTACTCCACCTGCACCTTTTCAAAGGAAGAGGACGAGGACAATGTACAGGGGTTTCTTTTGGAACACTCTGATTTTGAACTGATAAAAGAAGAAAAGCTCTATCCGCATGTGATCCGTGGTGAAGGTCACTTTGCCGCACTCTTTGAAAGAAAGGGAAATGCGGATTCCCGGATCGACTACAGATGTAAGAAAAATGCGGGATCTCCTGCGGGACTGAAGGCGGCTCTGGACTTTCTGGAGGATTTTCTGACAGGAGATGCTTTTGCGCGGATGGATTCCGGAAGGATCATATGCTTTAAGGACAGTCTTTATCTGATGCCGGAAGGACTGTCAGACATAAAGGGCCTCAATGTGATCAGACCCGGTCTTTGTCTTGGATGCATGAAAAAGGACCGTTTTGAGCCCTCTCATTCCCTGGCAATGGCACTTTTGCCGGAGGATGCAAAAAACGTCTTCGTCCTTGACCCCGGCGGCCCCGAAGCCGCAGCCTACCTTTCAGGAGTATCGCTGAACCTGCAGGATACCCGTTCCGGGGATATCGCTGACGGCTGGTGTCTTGTCACTATGGGAAAAGTATCTGCAGGTCTTGGCAAAAAGACCGGAGGAACCATAAAAAACCATTATCCAAAGGGACTGAGGAGGATAAAGCATGACGATCTATCTGGAACACATCTGCAAAACATACAAAGGAGTGACAGCCCTTGAAGATTTCAGCCTTACGGTTGAGGATGATAAATGCTATGTGCTTGTCGGACCGGAGGGTTCGGGAAAGACAACGGCGCTGAAGATCTTTATGGGTCTTGAAAAGCCTGATTCCGGAAAAGTGAGCCGGATGGGAGACTACAAATATCCTTCCCTCAGAAGCGCTTACGTTTCACAGGAGGGAAGTCTGAATCCGAAAAAGAATGCCGTATGGAATGTCAGAAAGGCCCATCGTACCGCTTCAAAGAACAGGGCAGTGGAGGAGCTGGGCAGATTCCTTTCGCCGGACGAGATGTCCTGTTCCGTATCGGAGCTTTCCGAAGGAAAACGACAGATCATAGAGATTGTAAAGGCTCTTTTCATCCCTGCGGATTTCATCGTCCTTGATGAGCCCTTTGAAGGGATGACCGCTGAGGAAAAAAAGGCTTCCCTTGAATACATCCTTGCTCAGAGGGGCAGCAGACCGCTGCTTGTGGCTGCGCAGAACGAGCCGGGGGACAGCCGCGGTTTTATTATCCGGCAAATGAAATGAGGAAAAGAGGATACTGTGGCTGTTTGACAAGAATGCTGACAGGGTTTTTAATTGAAAGGTAATCTGAGGAAAAAACAGGAAATAAGAGGATATGCATATGTATGTTAACAGAGGATTATTAAAAGCCAACGCAAAAAATACGCTTTCGCGAAGCTACTGGAGCTGTGTTCTTGCAGGTCTTGTGCTTGCACTTGCAACGGGGGCCCTTGGCGATGTACCGTCCCCGGGAAATTACACGCTTACCACCGCAGGAGGTGGCAGTGCGGATCATTTTGGACAGGGTATCAACGGATATGATCCGACGCAGGTTTTCGGTGAACTTTTCGGGAGCGCGAATATTCCGCTTTATATGCTGGAGACCTTCATCGCCGTCATGACGATCATCATGGTGATCTCGGTCCTCATCACCATCTTTCTTTTGCAGCCGCTTGAGGTGGGGTGCAGGAAATTCTTTATCGATGCAAGGGAAAACAATTATGACCTGGGTGATATGGGCACCGGCTTTTCGTCATGCTACATGAATGTCGTTGAGATCATGTTCAAGCGTCAGTTCTTCATTTTTCTCTGGTCGCTGCTTTTCATTATCCCGGGGATAGTGAAGGCCTACGAATACAGGATGATACCCTATATCCTGGCAAAGGATCCGGGGATCCCCTCAAGGGAAGCCTTCCGCAGGTCTAAACAGATGATGACCGGTTCGAAATTTGATGCCTTCATTTTCGACCTGTCATTTTTCGGCTGGTTTCTGCTTGATGCCATCAGCTACGGTCTTGCCGGCATATTCTACGTGAAGCCCTATTATTACAACGCCTGCGCCGAGTTCTACGCCTTCGTGGAGGCAAAGGTATCACGGGGCACCGTACCGGCCGCGGGAGCTTATGACTACAACGTTTCTTATCAGACACAGCAGTCATGGTCTCAGCCTCCGGCATACACGGCACCTCCGTCGCCGGAAAGCACTTCCTCATCATCGGGTACCGTATCCGCAGAGGATGCCAGACCCTTCAACACACCCTACGGTCAATG
>JAFSWJ010000321.1 GCA_017444545.1 Lachnospiraceae bacterium | reverse complement strand
GGTATGCAAATGAATCGGGGATCCCTTTTTCGAGGCCTTTCATTAAGTATACGCCCACCTGGCCCAGATCCTTCATGCCCACTATCCAGTCGCAGAGAGACATGATAGCCCATATGAAGCTGATCCCCGTTCACGAGCTCATCGATGGAAAAAGGCTTCTGATGATCGATGATTCCATTGTCAGGGGCACACAGCTTCGCGAGACCACGGAATTCCTGTACAACAGCGGTGCAAAGGAGGTTCACGTCAGGCCTGCCTGCCCGCCCATAATGTTCGGCTGCAAATACCTGAATTTTTCCAGATCATCCTCGGAGATGGAGCTCATCGCCCGCAGGATAATCAATCGCGAGGAGGGGACAAATGTCGAAAGGACGATCCTCGAAGACTACGCGAACCCCGATTCGGACAGATACAAAAAAATGCTGGAGGGGATCCGTCAGCAGCTCGGATTCACGTCCCTCGGCTATAACCGTCTCGATGACATGCTGGATGCCGTCGGCATACCAAAAGAAAAACTCTGCACATACTGCTGGGACGGGAAGGAGTAACCGGTTTTGAGCAAGTTTTCGGATCTGCAAAAAAACTGCATATGTGATGCTGACTCCCTCAGGGAATATCTTTCATTTCCCGATGATGAAAAGGAAGTCATGGAAAGGATCATCAAAAGGTACCCTCTCAAGGTGCCTCCCTACTACCTGGGTCTCATAGACAGGGACGATCCGGATGATCCCATAAAAAAGCTTTGTATCCCCGACCCTCTTGAGGATTCGGATGAAGGCGAGGAGGATACCAGCGGCGAGGCTTCAAACACTGTCGTCAAGGGCATGCAGCACAAGTACGAGCAGACCGTGCTGATCCTTTCTACAAACAACTGCGCAGGCTACTGCCGGCACTGCTTCCGGAAAAGGATGGTGGGCTACTGCGGCGATGAGGTCGCAGATGACCTTGAGGCAATGGCATCCTATGTTTCATCCCACCGCGAGATCAACAATGTCCTCATATCCGGCGGTGATGCCTTTGCAAATGAAAACCAGGTCATAAAAGACTATCTTGAGACCTTTTCAGCCCTGGACAATATAGGACTCATCAGATTCGGAACAAGGGTTCCCGTAGTGATGCCCCAGAGGATCTATGAGGATGAGGAGCTGCTTTCGATACTTGAGGAATACGGAAAAAAGGTCCAGATCGCCGTTGTCACCCAGTTTGAGCATCCCCGCGAGCTGACCTGCGAGGCAAAAAGAGCCATACGTGCCCTCATCGAGCGCGGGATCTATGTCAGAAACCAGGCCGTGCTCCTGAAGGGAGTAAACGATGATCCAAAAACTCTTTCGGACCTCATGAACGGTACGGTGGCTGCAGGTGCCATACCTTATTATATCTTCCAGTGCAGACCGGTGCTCGGAGTCAAAAACCACTTCCAGGTACCCCTCCTGACCGCTTCAGGTATAATAAAAGAGGCCCGGGCTCTGATGAACGGTCAGGCCAGAGGCTTCAGATACGTGCTGTCCCACCCCACCGGAAAGATCGAGGTCATAGGACCCGAGGGAGATGATATGATATTCAAGTATCATGAAGCAAAGAACCCCGCGGATCAGGGTAGGATCTTTCGTGTCAGGCTTGATGACAGAAAATGCTGGCTCGATATGTCAGATACAAAATAAAACGCAAGCTTTAAGGAGAAAAAAATGGAAATATTTGAAGAATTACAGCAAAGAGGACTCATCGCCCAGGTCACTGATGAGGCAGAGATAAAGGATCTGATCAACAAGGGCGGGGCAAAATTCTACATCGGTTTCGATCCCACCGCCGACTCGCTTCATGTCGGACATTTCATGGCTCTGTGCCTGATGAAAAGATTACAGCTGTCAGGCAACAGACCTGTAGTCCTGATCGGCGGAGGCACCGGATATATCGGAGATCCCACCGGACGTACCGACATGCGTTCCATGATGACTCCCGAAACCATAAGACACAACTGCGAATGCTTCAAAAAACAGATGGAGCGTTTCATTGAGTTCGGCGATGACAAAGCCATCATGGTAAACAATGCAGACTGGCTCCTGGATCTCAATTACATCGAGCTTCTCCGCGAGGTCGGCCCTCATTTTTCCGTCAACAACATGCTGCGCGCCGAATGCTACAAGCAGAGGATGGAGAAAGGTCTTTCCTTCCTCGAGTTCAACTATATGATCATGCAGGCCTATGATTTCTATCACCTTCACACTCACTATGGTGTAAATATGCAGTTCGGCGGCGATGACCAGTGGAGCAACATGCTGGCCGGTACCGAGCTCATCAGGAGAAAGACAGGTGATGACTGCTATGCCATGACCCAGACTCTGCTTTTGAACAGCGAAGGAAAAAAGATGGGCAAAACCGCCAAGGGAGCCCTTTGGCTCGATCCCGAAAAGACCTCTCCCTACGAATTCTACCAGTACTGGAGGAATGTTGATGATGCTGATGTGATGATGTGCTTCAAGCTCCTCACCTTCCTTTCCCTTGAAGAAATAGATGAGATAGCTCACTGGGAGGATTCCAGGATAAACGAAAAAAAGGAACTCCTTGCCTTTGAGCTGACAAGTCTGGTACACGGAAAGGAAGAGGCTGCAAAGGCACAGGACACCGCCAGAGCGCTGTTTTCCGGAAAGGGTGACGAGGCCAATATGCCCACCGCAGTTCTTTCGGAGGATTCCTTCCGCGACGGAAAGGCTGATATCCTTTCGATAGTGGTATGTTCCGGATTTGCCCCCACCAGGAGCGAGGCCAGGAGACTTGTACAGCAGGGCGGCATTACCGTAAATGACGAAAAGATCACCGATATCGCAAGATCCTATACCAGAGAGGATATCGGAAACGGTATCGTGATCAAAAAAGGAAAAAAAGGATTCAAGAAGATAACTCTCTGAGGGTGAAAAATGAAAAAGAAACTTCCCATCATCATCATGAGCATCCTCGTTGCCGGGATCGCTGCCTTCATCATCTGGCAGATGATGCATTCTGTTTCAAGAGAGGATCTGTTCGAGGAGGCCTGTTCTGAGACCTGCAAGGGTTTTTCCACCTATTCCGCCGATTCAGACGGTTACAAAGTGACATCCTATACAAAGGGAAATCCCTCAACAGTGGTCGTCATCAACAAATACAACAGTTCCACGAAAGCCGCAAAGGCATTTGAGAGCAGGAACATCTCAACGATCGGTACCATTCCCGAAGGCGGAAAGGTTTCATATCTCGCCCACGGCACAAATGTTTATCTCGTTCACAACAGGCACAACGACAAGTACTACTGTATCGGGATCGTAAATGAAAAAATAGTCTTTGGTATCCGCTCGACCGACGGCAACTATTTCAGCACGCTCTTCACCGGAATACGCGATTCATACTTCAACAAATGCATCAAACGCGGCAGAGGTCTGTAACTTTTCAGAAATGACCGCCTCCGCCGCCGTGGCCGCCGCCTCCGCCATGGCCGCCGCCGCCACGTCCGCCGCTTGACGAGCTGTGATGGACCACCTTGTGTCCGGTATGTATATGATTCTTTGAAAGGATGGACCTACTCTTCAGGTAATCATCCGCGACCACGGGTCTGTCCGCAAGCTTCTTTCTTTCGTGTGCTATGAGGATACCTACAAAGATGAAGCCTCCGCAGACGAGGATCAGAGCATAGGTTCCGGGGGAGGGTATGAACTTTCCCACTTTCATTTTCCAGGATATGTATTTCAGCCCCTCGCAGAGCCCCTTATAGTAATATCCGTTGGATGCGTTTTCCGTTCCGACGATCTTTACAACCTTGTCAAATATATTTCCCTTGTGTCCGATGACATCCGTAGCTCTTCCATAGGTATTGACGTAGACATATCTGATATCCATGTTCAGATACAGGAGGACGGAATCCCCGTTTTTCTGATCCCATCCAAAGCCCATGTCGTCCATAAACGAGGATGTCATGGCTTCCACCTCAGGATCACTTCTGTACCCGCTTTCCGTCATCACCACAAGATCGGATCTCGATCTTGCGGACAGCTTTCTGATCTCACTCCTGAGCATCTCCTCCTCTTCATTGCTCAAAAGATCGGCCATATCAAAAACCCTCTCATCGGTCGCGCATCCTGTGTTTTGTGAAACCGGTGCCGATGAAAACATAATGAATATGATCACCAGGGATATGAACAGCGATACTCCGCCGAATATGAAGCAGAATGTCAGATACTTCCGGTATTTCATACTGCACCTCCTATCAGCATCAATATAGTGGATATGAGGGCAGCCGCCCCGGCAAAAGCCGTGACAGTTGCAGCTATGGCTGTCCAGAGCCTCTTTTCGGATATCGGAGCTGCTCCATAGATCTCCTTCGTCTGTCCGTTCACGTAGTAATCATAGATATTTCCGTTCTTAAAGGTGTAGGAATACCTGTAGACCGGAAGCAGATAGCAGTCTGTCGAAACAGTCCTGATATCAAGACTCGTATCGTTCTTCACGGTATTGCGGCTCAGGTTTACAGCATGGGGATACGTGAGGCTCAGTTCCCTGTACATATGCTCGTAGGCAAAATCGGCAGCCTTGTAACAGGCCTCCTCCTTGTAATGGTCACTTTCATGATTGGTGATCTCACTTTCGGAGCCTGAAAGGTATTCCGGCTTGAATTCAAGCTTTTTGGAGAAGTTAAAGGGTTCCAGCTCATCCATTACCATATCCGGCATTTTTTCGGAGGCGTCAACCGGGATCTCCTCCATGCCAAGATCCCAGGCTTCGGTCACACTGTACGTGTCTGTCACCGTTGTGTTTCCGGTCGTGACACTTTCCTTTATCACACCGGCATAGGCAGCCTTGATGTTGAAGTTATATACCCAGTAGGGAACATACTCTATTATGACCTCCTTCAGCCTGTTCACACTGAAGACCTCAGGGATCAGACAGATATATCTGCTGAATTTTTCTGTCAGAAGATCGAATACCTCTTTTTTTGTTATCGTTGTGGGTATTATCGCGGAAGGCTTCAGATCGCCTCCGAGCCTGGTATCACTTACCACATATGAGTCACAGTAATTGCATTTCCTGGCACTGCCGTACTGTCCGAGATTCAGCTGTCCGCCGCAGATTGGACAGATATCAAAATCGTCCTTATTATCATACTCTATCTGAGGATTGCCTACGCTGTCACAGTTGGGACAAACGAGATCGTCCTTTTCAAAATCGTAGATCATACAGGATCCACAGGAACCGCACTTAAAAACCATATTTTCCTCCCCTTAACAGTTTAAGAATGAAAGCGGATCATCCTGCGGTGCATTCAGAAAGAGCATGATCAAAAACAAGGCTCTCATGGCAACCCGCTCCTCCTTTATTATCCTTGACAACTCCGTCCTGTCTGCTATTACAGTTGTAATGTCTTCTGAAGATTCCATGAATTGTTTATCCGGAATCCCGGATGCGTATCCATACTCCGTGGCTATCATTTCGTCCGTGAGACCGACAGTGGGATAGGTGCTCTTTCTTGCTGCAGCATTTCCCGAGTATACCGGCTCAAAGTTCATCCCCGTTTCCTCGCGGAATTCACGTACAGCCGCCTCCTTCACATCCTCACCCGGCTCCACAAGCCCCGCCGGCACATCATAGATGTAATCATTTATCGGATATCTGAACTCCCTTATCAGGACCACGCTGTCCTTTTTTTCCCCGTAAACCGCAAAAAGAGAGATGCCGTCGGGATCGGTACTGTGGGTCCTGATCCTGATATCGTCATCTCCTCTTCTGGTTGCAAAATAATACTTGAAGGTTCCGCCGTTCCTTTTTACGGCATCCATATCATACATATTCAGAAACGGGTTGTCCGTGATCCTCTTTACCTTTTCAAACCTGTTCAAAGCATCCTCCCGGGTGTCTGTCGATGGATTTAGAAAACAACCCTGTTTCTTCCACCTTCTTTGCCCATATAGAGCTTGTCATCCGCACTCTTTATCGTGCCCTCAACCCCGTGGCTCAGGCTGAACTCGTCCAGACCGAAGGTCATGGTCACGTTGAACACCACGGAATTAAATACCATCTCAGTCTTTTCGATCCTGCTGCGAAGCTGGTTCAGCACCAGGCTTGCCTCATCGCCGTTCATGGATCTGAAAACAAACAGGAACTCCTCACCGCCCCACCTGGCCACAAAACCGTCATTTTTCATGGCATCGGAAAACATCATGGCAAGGGACTTGAGCACATAATCTCCGGCATCGTGTCCGTAGGTATCATTTACCTTTTTGAAGAAATCGATATCGCCTATGGCGATACTCATGGATTCGCCGTTGGCAACGTACTTGTCGACTATCTCATTTATCTCCTCGGTTGCGGCTCTTCTGTTGAGGAGCTGTGTCAGAGGATCCATGCCTGCCATCTGCTTCAGCTTTTTATTATATTGATACAGCTTGTGCTCGGTTGACAGGAACTGCGCACTGAAGGAAAAAGCTATCAGACACATGCAGAGTGTGAATATCGCGATATTTACCGCTCCGATGTAGGCATAGGAATTGGCATTGAGCTTCATTATGAGATCGTCGATACTGTCTGTCGAGCAGAAGATAAAGGTCACAACAACCACGATAACGCTCAATATACTCATTATGCTCTTGATCCTGCGGTTTTTCTGGGAATCATACCAGATCAGCAGTGTGTAGAGCAGGACGAAGATCTGGAATTCGCATGCCCAGCCCACATATCTGGCGAAAATAAATGAAGATACACTGACGATGATCCCGAAAAGCGACAACAGAAAGGTGTTGTCGTCTGTATAGAAGGTGAGCGCGATATGGGCAACAACAAAGGATGCCGTCACGGCAAACATGATCCCGAAGCTCATCACCGACTGGATGAAAAAGAACACAGCAAGGAAAGCATACCACACTCCAAGTATCATGCTTATGATCCTCATAAGCGTGATCAGATCATTTGCAACATCCTCACCGGCATTATCGAACGAAACAAACTGTCGGATCCTTTTTAATATCTCCAACTTTCCATCCCCCTAAAAATGTGTCCTTGATCTATCTTCTCACATATTTCCGGAAATAATAGACAAGATCAAAATAAGTATGCTCATCATCGTCTCCCGACAGAACCATCTCCCAGTCATCCTGCAGGTCAAGGTCGGGAAAATACGCATCTGCCTCATACTCTCTTTCGATCTTTGTGATGAATGCCACATCACACATATCCACAAGTTCAGTATATATTTTTTCTCCGCCGATTACAAATATTTCTTGCGAAGGATATTGTTCCAGTTCCGCCTCAAGTTCCTCTTTGCTGTGGCAGACCGTGCACCCGGGAACTTCCAGTTTTGGATTTCGTGACAATATGATATTTGTCCTGTTTTTCAGAGGCTTTCCGCCCGGAAGACTTTCAAGTGTCTTTCTGCCCATGACCACCACCTTTCCCTCTGTCATGGATCTGAAAAAGCGCTGATCCTCGGGAATGTGTGCCAAAAGCTGGTTTTTGAAGCCTATTGCCCAGTTTTTGTCAACTGCGGCTATGAGATTCATGTCATATCCTCCTCATCGATCCCACTTGTCAGCCAGTGAATTGATCTGGTCTGCAAATTTAGCCATATCCTTGTTCGAAGAATGCTCGTTCTTTCTGATGACAGCGATAAGTCTCTGACCCGCTGCCATAAGTCTGTCAAAGATACTGCTGACTGCGCGGTGTTTCGCCGTCTCAACGATCCTTACAGGCTCTGCTTCACGGATAACCTGTCCTGTCAGCAGATCCACGACGGTTCCGCTGTATGGAGCATATGCTTCAAACCCGAGTTCATCCTTCAGGGTCGATGCAAATTTATCCGTCACCGTATCCTCACCGTGTACAACAAACACCCTGTCAGGCTTCGATGAAAAACCTCTCATCCATTCGAGGAGTCCGGCCATGTCGGCGTGTCCGCTCATTCCCACAAGACCCTTTATCTCGGCTCTGACCTCGATCTGCTCGCCGAAAAGCTTTACCGAGGAAGCACCCTCCATCAGCGCACGTCCCAGTGTTCCTATGGCCTGATATCCAACAAAAAGGATCGTTGACTCCGGTCTCCAGAGATTGTGTTTCAGATGATGCCTGATCCTTCCCGCCTCACACATTCCCGAGGCGGATATGATCACCTTTGGCTCTTCATCTTCATTTATCAGCTTTGATTCCTCCACGGTGATCGCCAGGTTCAGACCCGGAAATGCAACGGGATTGATCCCTTTTCTCACAAGCTCCAGTGCTTCATCGTCAAAGCATTCCGCTCCGTTTTTCTGGAAAACGCTGGTGGCATCCACGGCAAGAGGCGAATCAACATATACGGGGAAATCAGGGAAATCCTTTACCAGTCCCTGCTCCTTTATCTGTCTGATGAAATACAGCATCTCCTGAGTCCTGCCCACGGCAAAAGAGGGGATCACTACATTCCCGCCTCTCATGAAGGTCTCGTTGAGTATCTTTGAAAGCTCCTGCACATAATCGACCGTTACAGTGGAGTGAAGCCTGTCTCCGTAGGTGGATTCCACGAGCACATAATCCGCATCACCGATCTTTGTGGGTTCCTTCAGAAGAGGCTGGTTCTTATTACCCACATCTCCGGAAAAGACTATCTTTTTGGTTGTGCCGCCTTCCGTGAGCCATACCTCGATGGCCGCCGATCCCAGAAGGTGTCCCACATCAGTGAACCTTATCGATATCCCTTCACACACCTCTGTCTTTTCGTTATATCTTACAGGCGTGAGAAGTCTGATGGCACCCATTGCATCTTCCATGTTGTACAGCGGCACAAATTTTTCAAGCTCTGTCGATCTCTTTGCTTTTCTGTTGCGCCACTCCGCCTCAAACATCTGTATATGCGCGGAATCACGGAGCATGATGCTGCATAGTCCGCAGGTAGCCTCCGTGGCATATATCCTTCCGTTAAAGCCCTTTTGAAAAAGGAGGGGAAGCAGACCCGAGTGGTCGATATGGGCATGAGTCAGAAACACGTAATCTATCGCCGATGCCTCCACAGGGAGTTCCACGTTCTCAAAGAGGTTTTTTCCCTGCTCCATACCATAATCAACAAGTATATGCTTTTCATTCACTTCAATGTAATGACAGCTTCCGGTAACCTCATGTGCCGCCCCGATAAATTCAAGCTTCAAACCGTGTCCTCCTCTATGCTCCTGAGCTTGTGAAATGCATCATCCTCTATCATCAACTCGCTGTGAGAGACCAGAAATGCCCTTCCCGCGTCTGTCAGTTCCGACACACTGCCGTATTCCGACGCATTGAAAAGCATCCCGCTGTACTTTTCGATGGGCATATCATTCCTGTCTATGATGAGATAGTATTCCTTTTCGCTTCCCGATTTATAAAACGAACTGGAGAACCCGCCCGTATGATCGGCTACGGCACAAAACCGGATCGCATCATCAAGCGAGGTGAACCTGACTGCGCACATCCTGAAACGGTTTTCCGAAACGCGGATGCTTTCCTCATCCTTTTCGATCTCTTCCCTGATCTGTCTGATCTCCGCCATCACGGCAGGAGTCATATTTCCCTCCTGTCTGATCCTTTCCTCCATCACATCAACGATATCGTTCCTGATCTTTTTGGGCAGATGCTTCGGATTCTCCTTTACAGCCTCTTCAATATCTCTTTTCAGCTTTTCGACTCTCTCCCTGTCGCCGCCAGCCAGATTGTCGAGTATCTCATCCACGCTGGTCTCGTGAAAGATTATCGAAATACTGTTGTCCTTTAGGACACTGATCTGGGCGGAAGCCAGATGAAGGCCGTCCTTTTTCCCCATACCGAGCTGTTTTGACCCGATATCAAGGACCTGTCTGAAAAAATCCTTTGTCCTGTCCGTCCTTTCAATGATATCATCAAGATTCAGACCGAAGTCTATCAGCTCCGATTCCGTGATGATGCACCTTATATCCTTTTCCCCGAGTTTGGTAAATCTCATATTTTCTATCTTTTTTCTTTCTTTTTTTGCCAATATGGTATACTGTTTAATGCGATGTGCAAAGTTACTTATAGTATACCACATCTCACTCTGAATTTGAAAGGAAACTGTATGACAAAAGAAGAATTTCTGGATGAACTCAGATCATCCCTTTTCGGAAATGTTTCCGCGAAAGTGATAAACGACAATCTGAACTATTATGAGAATTTCATAGACACACAGCTGCGAAAAGGCCGGAGCATGGATGAGGTCCTGGAGGAACTCGGCAGTCCCCGTCTGATCGCAAAAACGATCACGGATACCGCCCCCGGTGAGGAACGGCGTACCGTAGACGACTATCCGGATAATAAAAACGATGAGGACGACAATAGCTTCATCATGCCCTGGTGGATGATAATAGCAGTTGTATTTGCGGTTATGCTGGTCATCTACCTGATCTTCAGCCTGGCATCCCTTGTTCTGCCCGTTCTGATCATCCTCGGTGTAGTGTTTTTTGTGGTGAAAGTGCTCACAAAAGGCCGGTAGCAAACCCGGAACACGATACTTTTCGGGGTTTTTCCGAAATGTTTGAACAATCTATGAATTGCCTCAAAACCCCTTGATTTGGGGGATTTTTGGTGCTAACATTTTTGTTGTGGACGGGTTAACCCTTCAATAGCCCGTTTGCTATAACCCCTTATTAAT
>JAFSWJ010000320.1 GCA_017444545.1 Lachnospiraceae bacterium | reverse complement strand
TTGATATCAAAAAAGGCTGCGGCTCCGTAGGCATCACTGCCTTCGGCTATCTCCTCTCCCGAAAGATTGTCCCCCTCGGGAATACAAAGACTCTCCGCAAAAGATGATGCCGTATTACCTGCATCATTTGATTCAAAACGAAATGAACTGTTCGTTGTATTTCCGTCGTAAGGCAAAACTATCTCCCTGCCGCCGCACCCTGCAGACGAGGCTGCAAGGATCACGACCATGAGCAATGCCTGGATTTTGGAAAAAACCGGTCTATTTGTATATCTCACGCCACTCAAGATCCCCTCTGTCAAGTGATTTTATGAGCAGTTCCGCTGTCGCCAGATTTGTGGCGATCGGTATGTTGTGTATATCGCAAAGCCGCTGGAAATCTCCCAGCTCCGACTCATGCATGCCGGGCAGCCCCGGATCCTTCATGAAGATCACAAGATCTATCTCGTTCTGTTCGATCTGAACCCCCAGCTGCTGTTCTCCCCCCAGGTTTCCCGACAGATA
This sequence comes from Lachnospiraceae bacterium, assembly GCA_017444545.1. Taxonomy (GTDB): domain Bacteria; phylum Bacillota; class Clostridia; order Lachnospirales; family Lachnospiraceae; genus NK4A144. Next base: position 1,733 of record JAFSWJ010000320.1, on the reverse strand, counting down.
CTTTACGACCGAAAGATTTGTCACCTCTTCGATCAGTCTTCCCGTCGTCCCGGTGGCATAAAGAGTATGTCCGCTCAATATGCTCCTGTAGGCTATGCAGAAGTTCTGCATGAGCTTCTTTTTTGCGTCATCCGCTACAAGTCCGATATTCATTTGTACCTTCCCCTTGTGTCTCTGATCCTGCCCGGACCGGTCTGTATTAAAAATCCAGTTCCAGTCCCTGCATCCTTTTTTCGGTCACCACGGAAAGCCCCACATTCTGTACCAGCCCGATCTCCGCCATGATGGAAACAAGAGAGGTGGATCCGTAGCTGATGAAAGGAAGCGGAAGTCCCGTGTTCGGAAGCAGTCCCGTCGCAACGCCGATATTCGCAAAACTCTGGAAGCCGATGTGGGCAGCCACACCGGCACAAATGAGTGTCCCGGCAAGATCAGGGGCCCTCATACCCGTGTGTATGACTATCACAGTCAATATCGCAAATATGGCAACTATCGCCGTGCACCCCACAAAGCCAAGCTCCTCGCCCGCAACCGCCAGAATGAAATCCGTCTGAGGCTCCGAGATGAAGTTTCCGTTTTTGACGGATCCGACTTCATTGTTTTTGTACCCTTTTCCCATAAATTGTCCGGAACCTATGGCTGTTATGGAGTTTTGCTGCTGATATCCTTCGGTATTCGTATACTTGTCCGGCTGAAGCCAGGCAAGGATCCTCAGCTGCTGATAGGGTTTTATTATCTCCTGATCAGGCTGAAGTATCAGAAACAATGTGATGACAAGAGCCGGGACCGCAATGGCCAGAACCCCGATTATGATCTTTGACGAAAGCCCCCCAACATAAAGCATAGCGGCAAAGATCACCAAAATGACAAGAGATGTCGAAAGATCAGGTTCATCCTGGATGAGATACCACGGCACTGCTATCAGTATGATCGAATACAGCAGTATAGACGGTTTGTTGATCTTTTCCCTGTTTTTCATAATAAACTCGGCAAAGAATAAAATCAATAGGATCTTGGCCGGCTCTGAAGGCTGGAACTGAAAGCCTCCTATCATAAGCCACCGCTTTGCGTTGTTTACCACCCTTCCGAAAAGCTCGACGGAAACCAGCAGAGCGACACAGACAAAATAATAAACCCAGTAAAACCTCAGGATGAAGGAATAATCTATGAAGGATACCACCATCATGACGACTATGCCCAGGATAAGTCCTTCGATCTGCCTGTTCTGAACGCTCTCCTTTGCCGACCCTATGATAAAGATCCCGTATACCGCCTGGACCAGGGTGAAAAACAGGAGCAGGTAATTGTAGTTTTTCAGATTGTATTTTTTGAACATCAGTCTCCGATCTCCCCGCTGTCCGGGATCGCTGCCGTTCCCGTGATGATGTCCTCCTCATCCTCAAGTTTGAAATAATACTTGAGCACATCTCTGGTGACCTCGGCTGCATTGGCGGAGGTATATCCGTAGGCTATCCTGGTCGCCACCGAGATCCTGGGTGATGAGAAGGGTGCAAAGCCAATGAAGAGCGCATGGTTGGGACGTACAGTCACCTGCTGCGCCGTTCCGGTCTTTCCCGCCACTATGACGGGAAAATCCTCAAAGGCCTTGTAGGTCGTGACGGCCTGTCTCATTCCTTCATGTATGGCGTTCCAGGTGGAGGACGAGATGTCTATATTGTTCCTCACCGAGGGTGTATAATCCTCGATCAGATTGCCGTTCGCATCATTGAGCC